>JBGUVT010000172.1:0-5468 GCA_045220485.1 Anaerovoracaceae bacterium
TTTAATGATATCCCGGATCTCTTTCTTGGTGCTGTCATACCCCGCAAGAGAATCCCATGTCTCTCCTGCATTGACAGCAGTGACTCCCGCAGAGGCTTTTCCCGGATCTGAAGGCTTCTCCATCTCGAGAGCAACCACGCCGGTCCACGGCCTGCTGATTATGTATCCCAGAATGCCTCCGACTACAATCTTTACAAAAGGAATAGTCATTTCAACCTTGCATATTTTGCTTATAGCCATGTATGCAGCAATGGTCACTATTATAAGAAGCAGGAAGTTCACAGCATCATTGACATCGCCGTTGAGTGTCCTGAGAACGCGAACCTTAACAAACAGCAGATAGGCAACGATTCCAATCAATGCGAATATGCCAAGAATTATCAGGAAATTCTGGAAACCGGCTGCCTGGATATTGTTATATCCATTGATAGGATTGAAACTCTCAAATATATCATCTATCGGGCCTTCAGCTTTCCTGTAGTTAAATCCTTCCTTATACAGGAAATTCGGCAGCCCGCTGTCACATGTGAACAAACTCCATGATCCCCAGAGGATTGAATAAAAGACCGCTTTATGCGGCTCATCATATTTGAGATACATGCAGATTCCGAAGAACAGAATGGCGAAACCTGCAGAGAGGAACGGCGAACCCGGAATAAAAGCAAGCGGAAGCATAAATAATGCCCAGGCTGTCGGGTGCGCTTGTGTTATCACGATCAAAGTGATCACTGTAAGAACGATCACCATAAACCCGCTGATATGCATTACTGAAAAGAACAATGCTATGGCATACAGTATTATTGACATCTGCGGCTTAAAGTAGAAGCATATGCCCAGAGCAGCTGCTATAGCCCAGCATTCAGTGGAGCCAAGCACACATGCATCCAGCAGCAATTTGGAGGCGTATATGACAAATAACGCTCCAACCGCATTCAATATTCTGCCGTTGTAGAAATTGTCGATTGTCCTCCTTAAGTTTTCTATAGCACTCATTTTCCAAAACCTCACTAGCAATAAAAATTTGATGTCCAACGACTATATTATGGTAGCAAATATCAACGTGTTTCTCAAGTTAAGGCTCACAAACAGGTAACAATAAGTGCAACAAAAAAATAGTCTGAATGTTAAAAACGGGCACAAGTAAAAGAGGCCTGCAGGGTTTTGCAGACCTCCTTTTGATATATGTCGCTTATTTGACTTTGACTTTTACGGTAACGATCTGGGATGCAGCGTTATAATTAGCGTCTCCGGCAGCTGTTACCTTGACCTTTACCTTGTAGGTTCCCTTCTTTGTCTTTTTCTTGACCGTGATCTTTCCGGTCGCAGGGTCGACTTTGAATCTCTTTTTGAACTTCTTCTTGCTTACGCTGACCTTGCTGTAAGTTACAGCTCCCTTAGGATTGCTTACTTCCATGGCCTTCGTCTGAGCGATTCTCTGAGCTTTCTTTCTCAGCTTGCTCCTCTTGAGCTTCACTGTCTTTCCCTTGGCAGTCAGGGTATTGGCTGCCTTGTTAATGGTGTATGTCGCAGTGGCATTTCCGATATATCCGCCTCTGAGGACGATCTCCAGGGAATACGTTCCGGTATTCATTGAGGATTCATCGGACCATTTCACCGTATAATCCTTACCTTCTTTGAGAGCTTTGCCTCCGATAGCAAGTATGGCCGGTTTCTGTACCTTTCCGTTATAGGTAAATGCGTTGCTTGACAGCTCCACAGCCGGTCCGTTATTCACTTCAACGTCACCGTATTCAACCAGCTTGCCAAGTTCCCCGTTGTGAACCAGATATACTCTGGCTTTGCGGATAATGCCTCCATCATTGTTCAGCGTACCGTACTGATTGATCGCGCTGTACTGAGGCTCGTCCAGCTGGATAGTCTTTTCATAGATATTAGGCTCTTCCTTTGTAGGAGTAATAGGAATAATAGCCTCATCTACGGTGCATACATAGATATGTCCCGCATAATTCGCTGCAGCATCAGGATTCTTCGCGTTATTCAGGGTGCCGTAGAGATTGAGTGTACCCGGAACAAAGACGATATCACCGTAATTGTTCAGTACAGCGTCCTTATAAATCTTTCCTTCGCCATCGATTCCGACGTTCAGAACACCCGGTACTACTCCGGCTCTGGTAACGTCATCCTTCCATGTTACCTGAATGCCTTTGTGGTATGTCACTGTGCCCTTATCCGGGTCGCCTTTCACAAGCGTATCGGCATATTTTCCATAGTTGTTCAGGGTACCCAGAACAAAGAGTGCGCCCTTCAGAGACAGGCAGCCCGTATTGTCGAACTGACCGCCCGGTTCCACCACGATGTCAGCTGTCTTCATGTCGGTAACGACAGGCTGTGCAGGATCTACCGGTTTGCCTTCCGTTCCCTCAATGTTGACTACGCCTTCGTTGATCAGCGTGCCGCCGTCCTTGATGAGGATCTCGCCGTTAACCAGGTTCTTATTTGGATCGGTAGCCGGATCAACTGCTGTGGCAGCATCATACTCAGCCTCCGTCGTGCAGGATTCATCGATGATCAGTGTGCCGCCCTCTTCGATCAGCATAGTTGCGTTATTTCCGATGGCCAGTTCTGCTCCGGCAGTATTGGAGCCGTCCTTGATTCGCAGTGTAGCTCCTCCTCCGACAGTCAGTCCGGCAGCTCCCTGCGCTACATTGTTTGCGATCTGAATATCGAATGTATTGACATCGAGAATGACGGAGCGGCCCTCACCTGAGATAGCCATACCTTCCATCACAGGGACCTCGCAGATCAGAATGATGTCGTGATTATTGCAGTTCTGATCTTCAAACGCCTTCGTCATGGACCAGAACGTCATCGGGTTCTCAGCAGTTGCTTCTGCCAGCCAGTCGATGCTTCTGAACTGCTTTTCGCCGCCTGATGAGGCCTGCTGATCTCCGCTCTGCTGTTCACGCGGATCGACAGCTGCATCGATCTCCAGATCTGATCCCATGACCAGATAACTGGTGGTGCAGTTCTCTTCGGTCTCGTTCGTTTCATCGTAGAACTTGCCCAGGAGTGCCTTGTTATAGGCCGGTTCATCCTGGTAAGTCTGCATTATGTCGTTTCCTTCTTCGTCAACGCCGACCTTTACCTCCATAGGCCATGTGTAGGTCTGGTTTGGATCAAGCGGCTGAAGATCCGGGAAGTAATCCTCCACTTCATCTACGTAGAAGCTCAGGGAAACGTCCGCTACAGGCGCCTCTCCCTTGCCCTGGTCAGCTCCTGCCACGTTTTTGGCCGAGGACAGAAGTATCACGTCAAGATAGGTATTATCCTGATCACTGCCCGTGGTATCTTTCATTGCCTCTGCTCCATTGGCCAGGGAGTAAGATGCCGACTTGCAGCCGGTCTTCTGTGGATCGGCCAGAACATAGGATGTTCCGTTCATGCCCGTAGCAACCAGCAGCGCTTTGTTGTCTGTCTGCATTACATGGAGATACTTGTTTGCCAGAAGATCTTCGCTTCCGTCGAGCGTCTCACCGGCAGCGGTACGCCTTGCCTGTTCTTTTGCTTCCGCAGCAGCGATGATTTTGCTCACATCAACACGGATGATGTAATAGGATCCGTCAAATCCACCCAGCTTCAGATGGGTTCCGCTTCCGTTCGGATCCGGCTCTTCGGTGATGGTATAACGGAAATAACTGTAAGGAGCGATCAGTTCACTGTCAGCGGCTCTCTTTTCATAATCCGTTCCGCCCTTCTTGATCTCGTAGTTTACCGCTGCGCCCATAATGATTGCAGGAAGCTCTGTGGTAGCATTACTCTCCAGATTTTGCTTTGCAACACTTGGTATACCTATGGTTGCCGTATTCTTGCTGGCACCTACCTCTGCGGTAACAGTATAGACGCCGGGCAGAGTCTCACTACTGTCAGGGCTTACTGTGGCTGGCTGAGCCGGCAGAGTATATTCCGGTGCAGCTGCATACGCATCTCCTTCGCCCATCAGTGCCGGTGTGAATGTAAATCCCATGGTGGCAATGAGTGCGATGGTGAGTAAGCAAGCCAGTTTCTGAGCTATTGCTTTTCTTATCATTTACCCTTTCTCCTTTCGCTCAAGATCTGTTCTGTACTATATAACTCTGAAGATGAATTAATCCTAACATTTTCGATGTCATTAAGATAGGCTTTTTTGCTTTATATCCTTCACTCTAAGCAATGATTTGTGCAGCTCCGGGCAAAGAAAAAGGCATGTTCTGCTGTTACCAGCAAATCATGCCATTGATAACTTATTATGATTTCCTGCCTGGCACCTGCGCCTTTGCCTACCGGCTTCATTGCAGGGACTATTTTGTCTTTATTTTTTTGAGCTTAGACCACTTGGATACTATCTTATTAGTTCCGTTACCTTTTACATCACGGACACGGACATAGTAAGTCGTTTTTTTCTTGAGACCTTTAACAGTCTTCGCCTTTGCGCTCTTCTTTACAAAGACTCTCTTTGTATTCGCTCTTGCGAAATTCTTGTCAGGGCAGACCTGAATCTCAACTTTATCAAACTTTTTCGCGTTCTTTTTGTTCGCTTTCTTCCATGTGACCTTTACAGATTTCTTGGAAGCCTTTACCGACACTTTCTTTACAACAGGAATCGCGCCTAAAGTGCCGTTCCATTCAGCAACGTCTGCCGTTGCTACTTCTGCACCTGCCTTCCCGGCCTCTTCATTCTGGTCAGGATAGATTCCCTGCGGTTCTTCCTCTTCAGGATAGCCTCCCTGCCCCATAAAATCGTAACTCTGCGACGTCAAAACAACGAGTATCCGGCTTTTGTCAGACCATGTATCAGGGATAGTACCGGTTAAAGTAAGATTTAATTCACCGTTTGCTTCAAGCGAGATACTGCCCGTCTCCTGGTCATATCCGCTCCCGCTTATTGTACCAAATTCGACTCCTGGATAGGTTTCGCTATTATAGGTTTCACGATAATACCAGTTAAAAATTTTCAGCGTTACTTTTTCAGACTTATTGTTTTTTATGTTTACTGAAAATGTGATGTCCTTCCCCGGAGAAACGGTATCGCTTGGTGTTAGTTTCACAGAACTTGCATTAAAGTCATAATTCCCAGACGAATCTGCAAATGCCATCACAGGTATAAGTGTGATCATCGCCAAAGCCACCAGTATGGCCAAAACTTTCCTCTTTGTCTTCATAAACAACTCCTCTGATTGTCAGCCCGTAAAGCAAGGCTTATTTGAAACAACTGTAAAACATAGTCCCATCCACAACCTAATTATAGCTTCTCGACCAGGTCCCTGCAATTACCAGTTAATGTGCAAATGCGGGCAAAGCAAAAGGCATGACCGCCATTTTTCAGCGGATCATGCCTTTGTAAATCAGTTTTTTCGTAGTTATGTCACTATTAGTACAGCTTTGCTCCTGCCGGGATCCTGTCGTCTACGAGCAGGAGGTTGAGCATCTCCTCGCCGTCATACTCGTTGACCGCGCTGATCAGCATTCCG
>JBGUVT010000173.1:0-2522 GCA_045220485.1 Anaerovoracaceae bacterium
TGAATGCCGGTAGCCGATTGGTTTACCCCACCCAGTTCGTCGGCACCAATCGTGAAGTTCAGTTGGAAGGAGAAGCCTATTTCAAAATCCATCGTGATACCAACCATCCCTTTATCGTTAAATCAGGTGATATCTATACGAAAGTGTTAGGTACGGAATTTAATATACGCATGAAGTCTTCGGATGTCGATAAAAATGTCAACAGTTATACTGCTTGTGAGGTGACGCTTGTCAAGGGAAAGGTATCAGTCTACAGTACAGGTAAGGACAAGAATATCACACTTACCCCTGGCATGCAAGCTATTGTTGACAACAAGACGTTGTCATTCGATATAAAAGAGGTTGATACAGATCTCTATTCTTATTGGAAGGATGGCTATTTCTTCTTTGATGATGAGCGTCTTGAGAGTATCATGAAGCAGATCGGCAGTTGGTATAATGTGAATGTGGTATTCCGCAATCCCAGTCACAGTAATATCAGGATGCACTTCTTCTGCGAGCGTAACAGTAATGTTTCCGCCATTGTGGAACAGTTGAATATGCTGCAAAAAGTTCATGCTACGGTTAGCAATAATACGATCTTTATTGAATAAATCCTGAAGAAACAAGTATTACCGCTTTTAAATTCTCTAGCCTATATTATTCATAGTGCATAAAAAAGGAACGTATTTCTTGCACGCCTGCAAGATTTTTATTACCTTTGAAGTATCTGATAATCAAAGAAATAGATACGTTTTTATGTGCAAAGGTAATATA
Organism: Anaerovoracaceae bacterium; assembly: GCA_045220485.1. Lineage (GTDB taxonomy): Bacteria > Bacillota > Clostridia > Peptostreptococcales > Anaerovoracaceae > Crickella. The sequence continues at coordinate 757 of JBGUVT010000173.1, forward strand.
AATAAATCAAATGAGCAAGTACAAACGGGTTTTTTAGATCTGTTTGATGTGGAAAAGAAGGTTGAGATGTCTTTTTCTGCCTCGGAGCTGTCTTCTTTGGGTGGTCTTCCATTATTGGCGAAGTCAGCAAAGAGAAGCGATTTTCTAAATCAGTTTTCCCGCCAGATCAGAGACTGGCGTAATCCGGCTTTTGTCGTTCATTCGATGTCCGATCTTGTCAAACAGCGCGTGTTTCAGATTACGGCAGGCTATGAGGATGCCGACGACTGCGACCTTCTTCGCCATGACTCCATGCTGAAGCTGGCAGTAGGCCATAGGCCGAACGACCGCGACCTGTGCTCACAGCCGACGATGACCCGTTTGGAGAACCACATTTCCCATCAGGAACTGTGGGATATAGGCAATCTGTTCGTCAGCCACTTCATCTCTTCCTACAAGAAGGAGCCTGTGAGAATCATCCTCGACATTGATGACAGTAACTCCAATGCCTATGGTGGGCAGCAGCTGACCCTGTTCAACAACTATTACGGAGAGTACTGCTACATGCCGCTGTTCATCTTCGAGGCCCAGAGCCAGCGTCTGGTCCTTCCCCTGTTGCGGCCAGGCCGTGTAAATAAGCAGACAAACGTCTTCGGACTTCTCAAGAGGCTTATCGTCAGACTTCGCCAACGCTGGAAACATACGGAAATCATCATCAGGGGTGACGCTATGTTCTGCGGCCATGAGTTCATGGAATGGGCAATGGAGCAGCCCAGGCTGCACTATATCTTCGGATACAAGGCATACAAGTCCCTGCAGCGCCTGGTGGAGCAGTGGAAGCAGGATGTCATAGAGCGCTACAAAGAGACTCAGGAAGGAATCAAGGAGTACCATTCCTTTGAATATGCGTCATCAAGCTGGAAATGCAGGCAGTGGACCGTAGTCAAGATCGAGCACACGGAACAGGGGTGCCAGACCAGGTTCATTGTCACTGACATGAAAGGGAAGACGGCCAGGCAGCTATATGAAAAGGACTATTGCAAAAGGGCAGACTGCGAGCTGTGCATCAGGGAGATGAAAGACGGCCTCAGGGCGGATAGAATGTCATGTGGCAAGTTCTCAGCCAACCAGTTCCGCCTGTTCCTGCATGCTGCTGCCTACGTCATACTTCTGGACACCAAGCAGAAACTCTTCCGGAAAACCGAAATGGCCAGCGTCACCATCCTGACCTTCAGGCTGATGCTCATCCTTATGCCTGTGAAGATTACGGAGATGAAGACCAAAATAAAATTGGAGTATCAAAGGGACAATCCGATGAGGTACAAGTTCCGAAGGGCCATGGCGTTTATGTAATATCTATAACTATGGGGGGAAATAAAAATATGCAGCGGAAGTTGCAGCATATCTCATGCTGTAACATGCAGATTCATACCTCTGAAAGATGTTCGTACGGCAGCAACTCTACATTTTCCTGCCACAAAAAAGCAGAAGGCTTGAAGACATTTGACCAAAGAGATACTTTCATATAGAATCTGGCAGATAAAGATACATAGAAAAGGAACTATGAATAATATAGGCTAGAGAAAAGTGGGAAAATGCTTTTTCATCGAGCCGAGGAAAGGAAGAACCCTGCATTAAGGCCGCCCCTTATCAAGGGACTCTAAAGGTTCCTTCTCTCTCGCGGAAGAGAGAGAAGAACGTATAAAAAGAGCATTCCACAGCAAATTGCGGGTCAAGCCCGCAATGAGGGGGAAAATCGATAATCGCCGAAGGCAATGAATAATGGA
>JBGUVT010000174.1:0-7247 GCA_045220485.1 Anaerovoracaceae bacterium
TAGTTTAAATTCAAAACTGTATTTCGCCATAACAAAACTGACCTCCTCAAGCTAGATTTTTTGGTCTAACTTTTGGGGGTCAGTTCATGCTCCCAGGGCTTTTCTGGTGGATGATAAGGTTCCCTACGATTGAGACGGCGTTGCCGTAAGGTAGGGAACCTTGCGAAATACTCGACAAGCTCGCATTTCGACAGGGGCTCGAAGTCTGGTGCAGAGCCTGAAACCCAGTAAAGAGAGGAGGTTCAGCGACATCATCCCTTCCATTACTCAAAAATTACTCAAAAAGCACCAAGCAAACGGCATTTACAACGGCCACAATACATGTCTCGGGTCAGTTCAAAACTCCGAGACATTTTTATATACAACGAGTATGATACTAGTAAGGAAACTCAAGAACCAGACAAAGTGGGATTTTCGGAGGTCGTGAAAAGTGAAAAATGGGAAGTATCCAGATCCAAATGCGATCCATCCAATTGCCGGATATGACAATGAGATCTATGTAAAACCAACGATAACGAACCCGAATATAATCGTTGGAGATTTTACTTATATCGCAGATTCAGAGTTCGAAAGCCATGTGACAAACTTTTATCCGTGGAGCAGAGATAAACTGATTATCGGAAGGTTTTGTCAGATCGCGGCAGGCGTTGAATTTGTTATGAACGATGCCAATCATCAGATGAACGCCGTCTCAACATTTCCGTTCTATACGCTTGAAGGTTGGGAGATGGAGGCGCCTGAAGCTTCAGATATGCCTTTTAAGGGCGATACGGTAATCGGGAACGATGTCTGGATCGGTCAGAACGCGGTGATCCTTCCCGGGGTCCATATAGGCGATGGAGCGATCATCGGTGCGAACAGCATTGTCGGGAGTGATATCGAACCATATACGATCGTGGCCGGAAATCCTTCAAAAGAACTCCGCAAGCGCTTTGATCAAGAACTGATAGATATGCTCCTTAGATTCAAATGGTGGGACAAGAGCATTGAAGAGATCAACGATCTTATCCCGATCCTTACCTGCAGCGATCTGGTAAAGGTAAAAGCAGAATTGGAGAAACGATTAGAAGCAGATTCAGATGACTTCATCGAAGACATTCATGATCCGTGTCTGCGGTTCCAGAGGTAGAAAATGGTAATACTTATAACGGGTGCATCCCATGTCGGGAAAACACTTCTGGCACAAAAGATGCTGGAGAAGTACAAGTATCCGTATCTGTCGATCGACCATCTGAAGATGGGCCTTATTCGCTGCGGATATACTGATCTCACGCCCGAAGACGATGACGAGCTTACGGATTATCTGTGGCCGATAGTCAGAGAGATCGTTAAGACGGCCATAGAGAATGACCAGAATCTTATTGTGGAAGGCTGCTATATTCCTGCTGAATGGCGACGGGATATTGATCAGAGATATCTGGAACACATCAAATTCATCTGCCTTGCAATGTCCGAGGAATACATAGAAGATCATTTTGATGCAATCATTGTACATGAATCCGAGGTGGAAAACAGATTGATCAAGGCAGACTGTACTGCTGATGATCTTAAGCAATGTAATAGATGGTTTATTGATTTGTTTAGCAGCGTCGGCGAAAAAGTTGTGATTATAGAAGATGATTTCGACAAAACGCTGGCGAAGCTTTTAGACTGATAAATCGGCAGTTTGCCGAGCTGATTACTAAGGAAAAGAGATTTACAAATTCACGTTTTCCGATTAACAGCAGGTGGTTGGATTTGCAGAATTAACCGAGGAGGAGTCAATTATGGATAAACTATTTGATTTTGGCAATCGTTACGCAAGAGAAAGCACTTGGAAGGATTTTGCGCTTGTAAAGTTTTGCCTGTTCTCAATGGGACTGGCAGCAGGGACACAAATTCCAGAAAAACATAAGAAGAAAGCTATTAAGACGGCAGCCTGTGTATTTGCTGCAACATACATTCCACTTATGACGAAAGTATTCCGTCTTGCGTTCAGGAGGGCTTGAGCATAATGATAACTGAAATACTTAAGAACAGATTTTGTCAGAATATGACAAGACACCCTGACCTGGAATGGGACTTTGTCGAAGATCGTCTGAACGAAAACAAGGAAGTGCTTGAGGTGCTGAAGCGCATGGAGGAAAGCGGCGGCGAGCCGGACGCTATTGGTATAGATGAATCCAGCGGAAAAATCATTTTCTGCGATTGCTCAAGCGAAACTCCCGCTGGCCGCAGAAGCCTTTGCTATGATGATGAAGCTTTGGAAAAGCGAAAAAAGAACCCGCCTTCGGGCAGTGCCATGCATCAGTCTCAGGAGATGGGTGTATCCATGCTAACTGAGGAGCTGTACAGGCGGTTGCAGGAACTTGGGCCGTTTGATCAGAAAACGTCAAGCTGGATAGCAACTCCGTATGATGTCCGCAGTAAAGGAGGCGCTTTGTTCTGTGAGCGTCGCTACGGTGTTGTGTTTACATTTCACAATGGCGCGGATTCATACTACTCTGTGCGTGGGTGGAGAGGCTATATAACGGTTTGATATATTTGCGCTTGCGGTACTTCTGGAGCGGGTGATCGTAATTGCCCGCTTTTAAGATGTCTTCCGACAAAAGAAAAACCTCCGATTTCTCGGAGGCCTGTGGTGGATGATCAGGGGCTCGAATTGCGTATACTTTTTTCGACGAAACGCTGTAAGCGTTGAAAAGAAAGGAGTTGACGCAATAAGGAATCCTCCCACTGCGTGGGCCCCTCCTTGTTGCAATACACGCTGTCCGCAGGGTGTCCGTTTTTCGGAGTGTAACCAAGGTGCAGCCATTAGTCTGCAGTATATATAGTATCCTCAATAAAATTCTTTATTTCACCGACATCCTGTGTAAGAGTGTCATATACGATACCAAGATCTACATGGCCATAATCATGGACTATCCGGTTCCTTAAACCATATATATCTGTCCATGGGATGTGTTTGTTCTGATTTCGGAAGTCATCTGTAAGATTGCGCGCATTCTCTGAGATCTGAACTAGCCTTAGCATCATTGAGTCAAGCAATACGGGATCATTCTCAAGCTGCTGCTTACTTATTCCATCCATATGAGAGAGAATAAAATCAACATTCTCCTTCATCTTACCAAGGTAATACCTATTGTCCTTGTACATAAATCTTCACCCCGTCCTTGAGTATTTCTTCAATAAGCTCAGGATTATCTTTGAGTTGCTCTACATTAATTAGATCAACTTTCTTCTTAAGCCTTTCGCGAAGCCGTTCTGCGAGTCCATAGAATTTTAAACCTGACACTTCAGTAGATATAAGCAGATCGATATCGCTTTGCTCTGTAGGCGTTCCTTTAGCATATGATCCAAACAGATAACAATAATGAACAGTATACTCACTAAATACTTCAGCGCATACAGAAATTATTTCCTCAAACCTAAGAATACCGTGAGTTTCATCTACCAAGCTGTATTCCTGAAGCTTTTGAATGATGTAGTTGTATTTGATGCTGCCTGCTTTAGACGAATCGTTCTCATAATTTATATACGTCCGCAGAGGAATATCCGTTATCTGAGAAGCTTCTGCCTGAGTCAAACCGCATTTTTTGCGCAATTCCTTAAGTGTGTTGTTCATGCATATCACCTCTATAAATAGTATGCAATAATTGCATGTTTATGTCAAATTAAATATGCAATTATTGCATGCGCCTATAATGCAGATCCTTCTATGAATAAGCAAAAGAAAAACCTCCGATTTCTCGGAGGTCTGTGGTGGATGATAAGGTTCCCTACGAATAATACGGCTTTGCCGTAATGTAGGGGACCTTGCGAAATACTCGACAAGCTCGCATTTCGACAGGGGCTCGAACACTGGTTTAGAGCCTGAAACCCAGTAAAGAGAGGAGGTGCAGCGACATCATCCCATCCATTCCTCAAACTTTCCTCAAAGGAATTCCATGAAATCACTTTGCTTTGATCTGCCGGATTCTTAAGAATCCTTAACGTCACTCAAAAAACATAATATTAGAATTATTAGTGCTACAATGACCGGGGGCAACGGTTTTACTATATGATCAAGCCTTTTACAATTTGTTCTTATTTGCACGGGCAGAGAGGTAAATGATATGACTAAAAAGTACAGAAATATAATCATTGCACTGGTTTCTATAGCGCTCATGGTATCTATCACAGCATGTGCAAAAAATGAGCAGGGAAGCGGTGAACAGGGAAAAACCGAAACTGTGAAAGCGGAACTCAGCGACGCACAATTAGAATCATTGATGAAGCAGGTCGCGGAGAGCGATGTCACCAAAAGTTATGGAGATCATCTCAGGGATGAGGCTTTTGCTAACGCGGAAGTTTTCGGGATCGACAGAGACGGAGATCAAGGTGCTGCTTATGCATACCTGTACGACGGGGAGTATGTTGTACTTAAAGATAAGGCATATGAAATGTCAGGCTCTGCCGGAGAGGTCATGATCAAATTCATTTATGGGAAAGATGACGTTACTCTGTCTGAGGTCATATGGAGCGCAGACGGCGAGGAACATGAAAAATGGATGAAAGAGAACTTCCCGGCTGAATACTTGAAGAAATCGAAAAACTATAAAGCATATGATGCAAACGGCAGAAGCGTACTTGGCTCAAAGCTCAGAAAGACAGTCGAGGAAGCGCTGGGTGTTCCGGTCGAATCAGAAAACCTTCTCATGATCGATACAGACAAAGGGACATATGAGATCATCAAGACCATAGATGGTGATGATGGGACGTTTGATACAGAAACACTGGAAACCGGAAATCTGAAAGAACTGTAACCGGGAGCAAAGCAATGACAATAGAGATTAGGGAAACGGGATCAAATGATACAAAGACAAGCTGACAAGGTCGCTATATGCATAATGACTATTATTATTGTGCTTGCGGGATGTGCTGCCTCAGGGGACAAGAAGGTTGAGCTTCCGGAGTCTGTCAGCATAGAAAGCATTGAGCTGCAGTTTATGGATGATTCCGGCACTTCTTCAGGGGCAGTCAGCATAGACAATGAAGAGAAGAACGCAATCATAGAGCTTATACAGACGACATGTAAATACCGGAGTGAATCAGTATATGACAATCCACAGGAGACACCATACATTTCTGTTAACATACATGCAAAGACAGAAGAAGAAAACAGGGTATTGTATGTCTACAAAAAAGGGAACGGTTACTATGTTGAGCAGCCATATATAGGAATATGGACAACCGATGAAGAACTGTACAATAGAATCAATTCTCATGCTGAAGGGAGAAAAGCCGGATTTACAACTGAAGACATTACGGACAACAATATACCAGAAGTCAGCAGTATAATGGAAAATGCAGGGTTGTCCAACATTGATGTATTTAAAAAGTGGGTAGGTGAAAGTACAGCCGGTAATTCTGAAGAAAGTGGTGCTAACGGCTTTACGGATGCAGACTGCCGCATGACAGTCATGCTTCTTGCCGGTGAGTCCATAGGTTATGAAAGTGTGAATGACAACTACGATGGCACTTATCTGATGTTCGATACAGACGCAATCGAGAATAATGAAGCATACAGGGTCCTGCTTGATAAAGAAAAGCTCTTTACAACAATGTTTGGCGAGGTACCATATTCAAAAGACGGCTTTGCTGATGCGCTTCCTGAGAACTGGAGAAAACATGGCATAGTTTTCAACAATGACAAATGTTCGATAATCAGCATAGTTTTCAAATCATTGGAGAAAGAAGAAGCCTTTGTTGGTCATACCGGGATCTTGATAGATACCCGGGATATTGAAGGGGAAGAAGCGAATTATCTTTTCATAGAGAAGCTGGCATTCGGAGAACCATTCAAAGTAACAAAACTCAATGATAAAGAGGAACTGATACCTCTTTTTTCACAAAGAGCAGACTATACTGTCGAAAAAGATGAGCCTGCGCCGATGGTTTATGAAAATGATAAGATCCTTGGCGAATTGAAGAGACCGAAAGAAGCGGGAGATTAATAAGCATAATGAAAAAGAATTTTAAAAAAAGGATAAGTTTTATAATACTTGGAATAGTCTTTTTGATCTGCCTGGGAATATGGCTGATCGCATGTTTGTTTGCTTGTGGTCAGCTTTATGACACCTATGATCTGTGGGTATATATTAAAGAAGCTCCGATAGCGGTGTTAATAATTGCCGTATTGTTTGCTGGGTCCATCGCATCTTTCTTAGCGGCTATACGGGCAAAGGAAAAGCAGTAAATAAGTGCAGAGAAATAAAAAGACAAAGAAAAACAGTAAAAGAATCGCAGATTACTCTTATAAGGCAGCCGCTGGACTATGCGGTCGAACTTGAGATTATCGACAGCAATCCGATGAGTAAGGTCAAGATCGAGTCGAGGATGTTCAAGCCGGTAAGGAAGAAAAAGAGCGAGACGCAGGTTTTCACCAGAGAAGAACTTATAAGACTTCAGCAGATCGCATGGGATGACCTGGATAACAAGAGTCTTCGATATAAGCTGACTCCATTGGCATTCCTATTTATGTTTCAGACAGGCCTGAGGATTGGAGAAGTGTGCGCTATAAGATATGAAGATATCGAAGGCAACGTGATCCATCTGTAGAGATCGGTCGAGAGAGACTGTCACAGGATCAAGGACGGACTCAAAGGGGTTAATACCGAAAGATGGGTACCGCTCAGTGATGAGGCTATGAGGATCATAGAAGAGGCGCGTAAGCGACAAAAGGCGATGGGCGCTTCTGATTCCGGTTACGTTTTTTCGACTGATGACAACTATCTGAGCTACAGATCACTATCGAGTGCTTTTGTCAGATATTGTGAGAAGGCTGGTATTGAGTACCGCAGCTCTCACAAGGCACGTAAAACGTTCATATCGACACTGATCGATGCCGGTATGAATATTAATACCATCAGGGAGTGGGTAGGACATACCGAGGAGCAGACAACGTGGGGGTCCTATTGTTACGATAGACGGACAAACGATGAGAGAAAAGAGATCCTGGAAAGCGCTTTAAGCTCATAGGTGTAATCAAAAAAGCAATCAAAGAAATCAAGAATGTTATCAAATTGCACTCAGCAGGCAGAACAAAACGTTGAAATTTCAAGGAAAACCGCGATTTTGACAAAAATTTACACTCAAGTTTCCTCAAAGCAAAAACCCTTGAAATCGTTAGATTCCAGAGGCTTTGGTGGTGGATGATCAGGGGCTCGAATTGCGTATACTTTTTTCGGCGAAACGCTGTAAGCGTTGAAAAGAAAGGAGTTGGCATC
>JBGUVT010000175.1:0-12257 GCA_045220485.1 Anaerovoracaceae bacterium
GACTACTATATGATGGGAAGAATGATGAGCGACTGCAACGCGAGCCTGAGCAACAGCATAGTCATTCCGTCATCATCGCACGGCGGATCCGGCGGAGGCTGGAGCAGCGGAGGCGGCGGAAGCTGGAGCGGCGGAGGCGGCTTCAGTGGAGGCGGTTTCAGCGGCGGCGGAAGCGGCGGCGGCGGAGGCGGCGGCTGGTAAAGCTCGCAACTATCCGTCTGAAGCGTACGGCTCGCGCCTCGCTGCGGTTTAACGAATATGAATAAAAAGTACATAATATTTGATTTTGATGGCACTCTTGCCAATACAAACGACATAATTATCGCATCGTGGCAGGCGACGTTTGAACATTATCTGGGACACACACTGCCGGTCAGGGAGATCGAGGCGACCTTCGGGGAAATACTCGTGTATACGATCGGCAGAATGATACCGGATGCTCCCGTAAACGAAGTAGTAGACTTTTACAGAGCCTATCAGGACTCGCACCAGCAGGACTACGAAGTTTATGTCTTTGACGGTGTAAGGGAACTTCTTGAGCGGCTCAGGGAACGTGGATGCCTGATAGGGGTAGGTACTTCACGTACTGCCTACAGCTTCTGGAAGTATATGAAAAAGCTGGGAATGGACGGGTATGTGGATGAGGTCGTCACCATGAACGACGTGACTTCACATAAACCTGATCCGGAGACCATAGATGCGGTCCTGATCAAAATGATGGCTCACGATGACGGACTGCAGGATACAGATGGTGTTATCCCGGACTCCGTCCGTGAAGCAGCGCTGATGATAGGTGACACTAAATATGACATAGGGTGCGCCAATAACGCCTGTGTAGACAGCGTGATGGTTGGCTGGAGCCACTATGTTGATGAAGAGGCCATGCTGGCCGAAGGCTATAAACCTACATACAATATAGAAAAACCCGAGCAGCTGCTTGAGATAATCTGAACTGAGAAATGAATCTTATAACATTCCTGCACATAACACTTGAATCAGGGTTTGCACTGTTCTGCCTGCTGGCGGTACTGTCTGTTCGAATGTACGACACCGGAGGGCGCAAGGCGACAAAGGTGATAATCGCGAGCCTGCTGACAAATGTAGTGATCAACATCGCTGATGCGTTAGCTTATGTATACCGCGGAGATCTTACAGATACCGGATACATAATGGTGAGACTGAGCAACTTTGTTGTTTTCGTCGGAATGTTTGTGCTGCTTGCGTTCGGAAACAAGCTGCTGGACACATTGCTCGAAGAAAGGGGCAAAGGTGAAGACAAGAGGCAGCGCAATGCGGTTTACGGTATTTGCGCGGCAGGTGTGGCGCTGATTGTCCTTTCTTCTTTTTTCAGGTTCCTGTACAGCTTTGATGAGCAGAATTACTATCACAGAGAAGCTCTCTTTCCGGTACTCGCGGTGCTTGCTGCATCTGCTGTTGTGATCATGCTTGTCAGGACAATTAATGAGAGGGAGACGCTCCCCGAAAGGGAATACAATGCATTAATGTGCATCTGGATACTTCCTGTTCTGGGAATGGCAGCCCAGATTCTGTATTATGGCATCTCACTTGCAAACATATGTAATTCCATAGCGGTCATCATCATGACCCTGGTTTTCATACGCGAGATCATTGATGAAATATCAGTCAAAAAAAGCTTCATCCTTAACGGGGAAAGTGTAGAGCGCATTTCTGAAGACCTCGAAACTTTCCTGAAGGGTACGGGAACGGAAAGACAGAATCGCATAAGGATACGCTTTACTGTCGAGGAAGCCCTGCTCAGCATATGGCAGCGCTTTGGAGACCTTAACATGGTGAAAGTGATCGCGACTGTAAGGTTCGGAAAACCTTCGATCAGAATCGAACATGCAGGTGAAGCATATAATCCTTTCAGCAAGACAAAATCTTCAGTTGAAGAGTGGAGCCGCGGATTGCTTGCTTCAGCAGGGATAAGCCCTATGTACAGCTACTCGCACGGGACCAATATAATGAAGATCCCGATGCGCAGGATGAGCATTAATCCTGTCATAGTAGTCCTTTTCGCAATCACATTCGGTATGATTGCCGGCAGTGTTGCCATGGTCGCACTGGCTGAGGGTGATGCCCAGTATGTTACCGAAGGGCTGCTGATGCCGGTATATGACCTGTGGAACAACATACTTTACAGTGTGTCGGCACCGGCCATGCTTATCATAGTGATGTCCACCATGCTGGACACCCGTGAAGTATCGGAGCAGGGCGGAAATGCGGGCGCCATCACGGGCAGGTACTTTTTCATAAGCCTGGTGCTGGGTGTGGTCACCATAATAGCGGCAGTGCTGCTGTCCGGGCACAGATTTTCATTTAATGGCTTTTCGAGAGATACGCTGTCTGACCTGCTAAGGGGATTATTCAGCGTCGTTCCTGAGAATATGCTCGATCCTATAAGAGACTTCAATACTGCGCAGCTCATCCTGATGGGTATCATATTCGCATATGCTACCATGGCAGTCGGCCAGCAGGCAGCCGGGTTAGTCTCTCTCATACATCAGCTTAACCTGGTAAGCATGCAGCTGGCACAGTGGATAGCGGTGCTTATGCCTGTGTTCACTATATTCCTGACAGCGCAGCTTATGATCAGTCACAATGCGCAGCTTCTCACATCGCTTCTGATAGTGATCCCGTTTGCGATAATTGTTTCACTGGTGATAATGGCTGTGGTATTCCTTGTAATCTGTAATAGATTCGGAGCAAAACCGGGTGTGCTTCTGAAGAAACTGTGGCCGTCTTTCGTTCTTGCTGTTAAAAACGGACTTGATGCCGATACATATGCACTTTCTGAAAAATGCTGTATAAAAGGTCTCGGCATTCAGAAGATATTCACGCAGAGAGTGCTTCCGCTCGGGCTGGTTCTGTATATGCCTGCAAGCATAGTGGGAATGATCTCTTTTGTCATATTTGCGGCACTCAGGAGCGGTGTGGCGATAACGCCTGTATGGATTCTGACCGCGATAGTTTTCGCGCTTATCCTGCTTGTGGCGGCGCCGCCTATTCCGGGAGTCAATCTGCTGTCATATGTTGTAATAATCGGACAGCTCGGTATAGGAAAAGAATACGTGATCGCTGCTATAGTTTTCGATATGCTGTTCGGAGCGTTCGGAAATGCAGCCAATCAGATGATGCTGCAGCTCGATATGATACTGCAGGCAGAGCATATGGGACTTCTCAACAGTGTAGTCCTTATAAGGGATACTGATGCCCAGAAAAGCTAAGCGCTTACAACTTTCATAAATTGGAGGAAAAATGTTACAGCTTGATGAAATAAGAAGCCAGCTTCCGGCTCTTAAGGAGCAGATAGCGGAAGTGGGAGGTTATCTTTGACCCGGAGGGTCTCAGAAAAAGGATAAAAGAGCTCGAGGATGAGAGTCTCAAAGAGGGCTTCTGGAATGACCAGAAGAAAGCGCAGAAGGTGCTCAAGGAGAAGAAATCTCTTGAGGACAAGCTTGGCCTGTATGAAAGGCTCGCCTCTGATGCAGACGAACTCCCCGAGCTTATAGATATAGCAGAGGAACTTGACGATGAAGACGAAGCTAAGAGCGTTATCGCAGGCTTCGCTAAGCTTTCTGACGAGCTTGAGGACCTCAAGACAAACATGCTGCTGTCCGGAAAATACGACAGCAAAGACTGTATACTCAGCATACATTCAGGTACGGGCGGAGTCGATGCCAACGACTGGGCTGAAATGCTCGAAAGGATGTATTTAAGATACTGTGAAAAGAAGGGCTTCAAAACTAAAATCCTCGACAGACAGGATGACGTTGATTACGGTATAAAGAGCTCTACCATCGAGGTAAGCGGTGACAACGCATACGGGCTGCTGAAATCCGAGACGGGCGTGCACAGACTTGTACGCATATCACCGTTCAATGCCATGGGCAAAAGACAGACGTCTTTCGCGGCTGTAGAAGTCGTTCCTGACATCGGTGATGAGGTAGAGGTTACCATCGACCCGAACGATCTCAAGATAGATACATACAGATCAGGGGGAGCAGGCGGCCAGCATGTAAATACAACTGATTCCGCTGTCCGCATAACCCATATTCCGACAGGAATAGTTGTTACCTGTCAGAATGAGCGTTCGCAGATAATGAACCGTGAAGTCGCGATGAAGATCCTTATCTCAAAGCTTACTCGCCTTGCAGAGGAAGCTCATAAAGAGAATCTCAACGAGATAAAAGGCGATCAGTCGATGGCGACATGGGGCTCACAGATCAGAAACTACGTGTTCCAGCCTTATACGATGGTAAAGGATACCCGGACAGGAGCGGAAGTCGGAAACGTTGACGCCGTGATGGACGGGGATATCGATGTTTTCGTCCGGGCCAAGCTCTCGCAGGACGCGTCAAAGGCAAATGTATAAACAATAGATGCTGAGATTATTTGCAGGCAGGGAGAATATAGATAAGGAGCGTTTCATCTATGACCGTGTGAGAGAACACGGGGGTGAGACGCTTGTTTTGGTGCCGGATCAGTACACTCTCGTGGCTGAAGAGCAGGCGCTGAGATATCTTGAGACTGATTGCCTGTTCAACACAGAGATCACATCGATGAACCGCCTGGGGCTCAAAATACTGATGGAGCAGGGGACCGAGTCGGTGAAGATGATCGACAAATACGGGCGCTTCATGCTGCTGTCGATGCTCATACGTGAACATGCTGACGATTTCGAGATTTTCAGCAGGGTGGCGGGCAAACTGACATTCACTTCCATGCTCAACGATTTCATCTCGGAGTTCAAGCAGCAGGACTGTACTGTCGAAAAGCTTCAGGAGATGAGCGCAGATGCCGGCGGAGATCCTATTCTCGAAGCCAAGCTTAAAGAACTCAGCGGTGTAATAACAGCGTATGAAGAGGCTATAGGGGGCAGATATACTGACTCCGAAGATTACATTGCGATGTATGTCGGGGCTATCAGGGACTCGAAGCTCGTACGCGGAAAGTCAATATGGGTCTACGGATATGACAGCATAACGCCTAAGTTTGCCGGTGCACTGATGGAGCTTGCAAAGACCGCGGAGTTGGTCAGCTTCATTGTCAATGAAAGTGACTTCAGTCTTGATGAGCGTATCACTGCTTCGCTCACACAGCTTGGAGCAGATAATAATATAGACGTCAGCTTTGAAGAGATCCCGGCTTCATATCAGTCACAAAAGAGCGAAACCATAAAGCGCATGGAGAGATCCCTCTGGAAGGACGTTCTGAGCCCGGCGGAAAGGGCAGAAAATGCAGACTTCATTCCTGAAGATCTTACTGTGGTGTGTGCTGCCAACCCGTATTACGAGGCTGAGAGCGCTGCTGCGTACGTGTGGCATCTGATCCGTGACCTCGGATACAGAATGCGTGAGATACAGCTGATAGCCAATGACGAAGGGACCATGCAGCCTATCATAAGACGTGTTTTCGCGGAGTACGGACTGCCTGTCTTTGCTGATACATCGCGTGACATTACAGACAGCGCCGCAGTTGGATTCATAGTAAATCTGCTGGAATTCCTTGTTCACCGCAAGTCATCGCAGTATCTTTTTGCGATGCTGAAGACCGGACTCACGGATTACGATGACAGCGATATAGAAGACCTGGAGAATTACGCGAGAGCCTACCGCATAAAAGGTTCCGCATGGGACAAACCTTTCAGATATGGCAGTGATGAACTGGGTGAAGAAGCATTTGACAGACTCGAATCCATGAGATCCGGAATTTCAGATTCGGTATCAAAGCTGTCAGTTCTCGCAAAATCCGCTTCGGTCGCAGAGTTTATCAAAGGATTCAGGGCTTATCTGAACGATGAGTGGAAGCTCGGGGACAAGGTCGCGGAAGCAGCAGCTTACGAGGATGAGAGAGGTCTGCATGATGAAGCTCAGCGCATGACTCAGAGCTTCGCGAAAGCAATGGAACTCCTTGGTCAGATAGACGGCATAATGGGCGATTCGCCGATGGATTTCGCAGATTTCACGGAGATTTATACCGCAGGACTCTCAGACGTTGAGGTGGGTGTGATACCTCCTTCTGTTGACGGCCTTTCGATGGGTACCATGATAAGGACCAGACCGCGTCAGATGAGAGCTGCGGTAATACTCGGCGCATGCGAAGGTGTGCTGCCGCTTTCGCCTCAGACTGAAGGCCTGTTCTCAGTGGATGAGAAGGAGTTCTTCAAGGATAAGGGATTCGCCCTGGGAAGTCTTGACGATATAAAAATGGATGAAGAAAATGCAGCCATGTACCGGATGATGGCAAGACCTTCCGAAAAGGTATATATCAGCTGGGCCATGACAGATGCAGATGGAAGGGATACCAATCCGTCTCCCGTGATCGACTCGCTGAAGATGCTGTTCCCGCGTATAGAAGCAGACGGGCTGATCCGTAAAGACATAATAAGTATTGGCAGGGGTGATTCCCTTGAGGCCGGGAAGATTGATAAGATCAATACTGCCGGTGACGGCATGAGACATCTTATTAATCGCATCAAGGATGCAAATGCGCCTGAAGAGCCTGATGCTCTCACAAGAGCAATGCTTCACTGGTATGCCGATAACCGCAAGGATGAGCTGGATACCATGCTGAAAGCGGCAGCTTATGATAATGTACAGCATCCGCTTGGACGTACCACGGCAAAAGATCTCTTCTGCAGGAGAGACGGCAGTCTGTCGCTGAGTGCTTCGTCGATAGGCAATTATATAGACTGCCCGTTCAGGTATTTCATAGACAGGGGACTCAGACCTAAAGAAGAAAGAGCTTTTGCAAGTGATGCCCGCTCGGTGGGCGATGTCTATCACGAATGCCTGATGGCTGTCGCAAGGCAGATAATGAAGGCTGAGGAGATACCTGACGATGACTCGCTGGAGGAGCTGGTAACAGCTGCTCTGGATGAACTGTCGCAGAGCTACATGGGAGGACTGTTCGTATCCACCGGATGCGAGGAATACCGCATGAGCCGCATACGCGAGATCTGTGCATCAGCGGCAAAGGCGATGGCCACACAGCTTGCGGCGGAGTCCGTAGTAAGCGCTTCGTTCGAAGAGCCGTTCGGGAGACATGCAGAACTTGAACCTCTCAGGATAAGTGCCGGCGACGGAGAAGTATATGTTGAAGGGAAAATTGACCGCGCGGATATCATAAATGTAGACGGCGAGAACCGGGTGCGCATTATTGATTACAAGACCGGGAGCGATAAGCTTGATCTCTGGAAAATGCGTCAGGGATATAAGATGCAGCTGATGATCTATCTGATCTCCGCTGCAACGGGAGATCTGACTCCGGCAGGGATGTTTTATTTCAACATCAAGGATCCGATCGAATCGATAAACGACAAGAGCGAAAACCAGATAGCTACGCTTCTCGGAAAGGAAGCGGAGGACGAATTCAAGCTGAAAGGTGCTTTCATAAATGACGAGGGCGTTCTGAAAGCAATGCCTGAGAAGGTGCTTTCATCAGCAAAAGGCGCTGTCAGCCGCGAGGAGTTTGAAGAAGTACGCAGTGAAGTTATCAAACGCATAGAAGAAACTGCAAGCGGCATTCTCGACGGAAAGATAGGCATAAATCCGCTCAGGGTAGACAGCAGGCTGGCATGCGGATATTGTAACTACAAGTCAGTGTGCAGGCGTGACCGCGGATACGTAAAGAACTCGTACCGCCAGATAAAACCTAAACCGAAAGAAAAGAATGATTGAAATAGTATCAGTAGGGAGCAGCAGCTCCGGAAATTCATACATAATAATGACAGAAAGCCGTACCATCCTTATCGACGCCGGTCTTCCGGCAAAGAGGATAATCGGTGCGCTTGAGCAGCTTGGTACAGATCCGGCCGATGTCGATGCTGTACTCATTACACATGAACATATCGACCACGTTAAAAGCGTCAGGGCCATATCCCGCAAGTGCTGCAATGCGTTTTTCTACGCGAGCCGCGGCACGGTGGAAAGCACAGAGTGTTTCTGCCATGTGCCGCAGGAGAGAATCGTTCTGCTGTCCGCAGGAGAGATAGTCAGGCTGGATAATGATGATGACATGGAAATAGGTGCTTTTCCGCTTAGCCACGATGCGGCGGAGCCTCTGGGGTTCACCATCACATCGGGTGGTGAAAAACTGGCAATCGTTACAGACACGGGTATAGTCAGCGATGAGATATATACTGCTGTAAGTGATGCCGGAATGCTGGTTTTCGAAGCAAATCACGATCTGGACATGCTGATGTTCGGCGATTATCCTTACACTGTAAAGGTAAGGATAAAGGGCGAGAAGGGTCATCTGTCAAACGATTATGCCGGAGAAGTACTGGCAAGCATCCTGTCTGACAGAAAAGCAAGTCAGGCTTCGGGACCGCTTCGTATAATGCTGGCCCATCTGAGCTTTCACAATAATGCGCCGCTGTTTGCCCGCCAGACGGTAGAAGAAGCACTCAGCGCGGCAGGATTCCACAGAGGAGAGGACTATACGCTGGAGGTAGCTGCCAGGGAGGGACTCACTTTTATAGATCCGCTGAGAGTGGAGGACGGAAGGCTGTCATCAAAAGGGAAAAAAGATGCTTAACATAAAGATCATCTGTGTAGGGAAATTCAAAGAGAAATACTGGGAAGCGGCTTCGGCTGAATACATGAAACGTCTGGGCGCATACTGCAGTGTCTCTGTTACTGAGGTGAAAGAGGAGAAGCTTCCTGCTCATGCTTCACGTGCAGATGAAGAGAACGTTATTATTAAAGAAGGGAAGTCGATACTCGACAAAATAGGGAGCGGCGATTATGTAGTTGCGCTGGATATCGGAGGGCGGGAGCTCTCGTCAGAGGAGCTGGCTGCAAAGATCGCGCAGATATCCTTTACCAACTCTACAATAGTTTTTGTTATCGGCGGCAGCCTGGGCCTCAGCAAAGAAGTTAAATCACGTGCAGCTATGAGACTGAGCTTCGGAAAAATCACCCTTCCGCACCAGCTGGCACGCATAGTGCTGCTCGAGCAGATATACAGAGCATTCAAGATCAACGCAGGCGAAACGTATCACAAGTGAAAAGAGGAATAAAAATGGCAAAGAAAAGCAAAAATACAAATAAGACAATGAAGGATTACGAGGAGAGCAGAAAGCGTCTCAACACAGGCGCGAAGATCATGGCGCTGATACTTGTGGCGTCTATGGTGGTGTTTTATGTGATCTCCGCGGGGCTGTTTTTGTGGAACTAGTATAACGGAAAGAGTTTTTTGAAGAGCCTGGAAAAACAGTCTTTTGGCATCTAAATTGTTTTTTTGTGTATGGAACCCGGAAGGGTTCTTTTTTTAAGCCTTGGAATAACTGCGTTAAAAGATTATCAAGGAAATAAATCATGTTTTGTTTGAAGTGCATCTGTGATGCCGTTATAATTAACATAGGAAAAACTGTGCCCCAAAGAGCTTGTTTTTTTGGGTGCCATTATAAGTTTTCGGTGATGAAGGTTGTTGGTTCATAATCAGGAGGTGCCTATGGAATTACAGATTCAAGACCTTGTCTCCTCTATTCGTAAAGAAGGAATAGAGGCGGCAAATGCCGAAGCGGAATCTATTATTGCAGAAGCAAAAAAGAAAGCCGAATCAATCGTTGCCGGGGCAAAGTCTGAGGCACAGCAGTACAAAGATACAGCTGAGAAAGAAATTAATATTCTTAAAGAAAGTGCCGCAGTCAGTGCTGAGCAGGCAAAGCGTGATGCTGTCCTGGCGTTTAAGACCGAGATCCAGGGTGAGTTCGAGAAGATCCTCGCCGCTGATATCGGAAAAGAGCTTTCTGGTAAAGCACTCGGCAAGCTGATCCGCGCGGCCGTTGCCGGTGAAAATGTTGCAGATTACGCAGCAGAAGTATCCGAGGTCGGCGATGTTCTCAAGAAGGAACTCGCAGAGGAAATCAAAAATGGACTGGAAATCAGGCCAACTAAGGATGTTCAGCAGGGATTCCGCCTTGCAGCAAAAGACGGTTCAGGTTATTTTGACTGCTCGGATGACGGAATAATGGAAATGCTGATGCCTTACTTTAGAGATCTTGACTTCCAGTAAAAAAGGAGGAGCAGTATGGCTTCGTATTATTATCTGATAGCAAGCCTTCCTGACCTCAGAGCAGACGGAGATATGCCGATAACATACGACGAATTTCTGTCATGCTGCCAGTCAAACGTAAGTGATGCAAAATACCAGCTGCTGGAAGACCTCACTCTTTCTTCCACAGAAGGTCCCCTTGTAGACGAGTGGGCAAAGTTCTACGGAATGCTGACCAAAGAACTGAATTATCAGAGAAGCATGAATCTCGGCAAGAGTTATTCATCGGCCTTTGATAAGGACGGTCAGATCTCACAGGTAGTAGCTGCCGCACTGACTGCAAAGAATCCGCTTGAAGCGGAGAAGGTACTTCTGGAGTATGAGTTTGAGGCTCTTGACTCACTGGTCGGGCTGCATATGTTTGATGATCATGTGCTGTTCGGATATGCGATCAAATTGAAATTGCTGGAGCGCCAGAACTGCTTCGAGGATACGAAGGGCAAGGCTGAATTCAAGTCTCTATTCGACGGGATACAGCAGCGCGTATACAGTTTGTAACAGGAGTGCTATATGAAAACACAAACAGGATTTGTAGCCGGAGTCAACGGCAACCTTATAAAGGTAGATTTCGATGGCTCCGTTCGAAAGAATGAAGTAGGTTACATCCTCGTTGATGATAAACGCCTTAAAGGAGAGGTTATCCGTATCAACAACGGGGAAGTAAGCATGCAGATCTACGAAATGACAAACGGCATCAAGGTCGGTGACAAAGTAGAGTTTACCGGCGAGCTGATGAGCGTAGATCTGGGTCCGGGACTGCTGACGCAGGTTTTCGACGGCCTGCAGAACCCTCTGCCAAAGCTGGCGGAGCAGTGCGGCTTCTTCCTGGACAGAGGAGTATATCTTGACGCGATTCCTGATCGCGACTGGGAATTCACTCCGGTAGCCAGTGTCGGTGACCACGTAAAAGCTGGCTCAACAATCGGTACCGTACCGGAAGGACTGTTCACACACCACATCATGGTTCCTTTCACACTTAGAGGAAACGACTGGACTGTGAAGTCAATCAACAAACCGGGTACGTACAACGTAAGATCGACAGTCTGCACTATCGAGAACGCAAAGGGCGAGACGAAAGACCTTACAATGATCTTCACACAGCCGATCAAGCAGGCAGTAAAGTGCTATGCTGAAAAGCTGCGTCCGACTGAACCGCTTGTAACAAAGATCCGCTGCATCGACTCCTTCCTTCCGGTAGCGAAGGGCGGAACATTCTGCACACCGGGACCTTTCGGAGCGGGCAAAACCGTACTTCAGCACATGCAGGCCAAGAACTCTGAGGCAGACGTCGTAATCGTAGCTGCCTGCGGAGAGCGTGCCGGCGAGGTAGTAGAAGTACTTAAAGAGTTCCCTGAACTGATCGACCCTAAGACAGGCCGTTCACTGATGGAAAGAACCATCATCATCTGTAACACATCGTCCATGCCGGTTGCTGCCCGTGAAGCTTCCTGCTACACAGCGGTAACACTCGCTGAGTACTACAGGCAGATGGGACTCGACGTCCTGCTGCTGGCTGACTCTACAAGCCGTTGGGCTCAGGCGATGCGTGAGATGAGCGGACGTCTTGAGGAAATCCCTGGCGAGGAAGCGTTCCCTGCTTACCTCGAGTCAACTATCGCAGCGTTCTATGAGAGAGCCGGAAGAGTACGTCTTGATGACGGACAGATCGCTTCCATCACCATCGGCGGAACAGTATCACCTGCCGGCGGTAACTTCGAGGAGCCTGTAACACAGGCGACCCTGAAGGTAGTAGGAGCGTTCCACGGACTCGCAAGAGAGCGTTCCGATGCCCGTAAGTACCCGGCTATCCACCCGGTGGATTCCTGGTCAAAGTACAAAGGCGTTGTAGACATGGATCTTGTCAACAAGGCCCGCGGCATCCTTATCAGAAGTACTGAAGTAAACCAGATGATGAAGGTAGTCGGAGAAGAAGGTACTTCATCGGAAGACTATATCATCTATCAGAAAGGTGAACTTCTCGATGCAGTTTATCTGCAGCAGAACTCATTCGACCCTATCGATGAGGCCTGCGTGCCTGAGAGACAGCGCAGGGAATTCAACAGGCTCTATGATGCGTTGACAAGGAAATACGATATCACAGACAAGAGAGAGATCCGTGCATTCTTCAACCAGCTCAGACAGGAATTCCTCGACTGGCATGGTACATTATTCGA
>JBGUVT010000176.1:0-2165 GCA_045220485.1 Anaerovoracaceae bacterium
CTGGAGCACCGCGCGCTGTGGATGTATCTTCTGTGTGACGAGGCAGAAAAGCATGGTCTCAAAGCAGAGGACTTTGCTCCTGACGCGATCAAGAGATGCGGTCTGTATCAGGGGCAGAATCTCGTGAAGAAAGGTAAGAAGGGGCAGTCACTGAAAGGCCTGAAGAAAGCTCTGTTTGGGTTCTTCGCGCAGAAAGTGTTTGAGATGGATATCCTCCGCTGCGATGATGATCACCTGGACATAGACTTCCATTACTGTCCACTTGTAAAAGCCTGGCAGAAACAGGGCTGCAGTGATGAGCAGATCGCTGTGATGTGCGACCATGCCATGTGCGGCGACAGGGGAATCGGCGAGTGCTTCGGAGTAGAGCTTGATCTTCCGGGGACGATCGCAAAAGGAGACCCGACATGCCAGCTTAGATATGTCAGGAGATAGCCAAAAACCTGTATTTTTCGCATACAAGAAGCAACTGAACAATAACGTTGAGGACGTAAAGTAATGGCAGAGATCATAGATCTTTATACAGTTGACCGTGAACGGACGGGAAAGACTGCAAAACGCGGAGAACCGCTTGAAGAAGGCACATATAGAATGGTGGTCCATGTCTGTATTTTCAACAGCAAGGGCGAAATGCTGATACAGAAAAGGGCGGATGACATAGTCCGCTGGCCTTCGTATTGGGACATAAGTGTCGGCGGCGGCGCAAGCGCCGGAGATACCAGCCGCACAGCGGCAGAACGCGAGACAGCTGAGGAGCTCGGACTCAATATTGACTTCAGTGACAGAAGACCGGTCATCACAGTCAACTTCTCTGACGGTTTCGATGACTTCTATACGATAGAAAAGGATATATCACTCGAAGATCTGCATCTCCAGACAGAAGAAGTTGCTGATGCTAGATGGGCCAGCAGAGAGGAAATCGAAGAAATGATTGACGATGGCAGCTTCATACCATATCAGAAAGAACTGATAGGATATCTGTTTTTCGCCAGAGAAAAGAGAGGAACGTGGAATCTTTGAAAAAGATATCAAGGATACGTACCGGAGGTCAGAGCGGCGTCGACAGGGCAGCGATGGACTTCGCCAGAGAACACAACATCCTTCTGTGCGGATGGTGCCCAAAAGGCGGTTGGGCAGAGGACTATCCTGATGCTCCGGGACTGCTCGCGGATTACCCGGAGCTTGTGGAAACACCCTCTGAAGGCACGGAGCAGCGTACAAAATGGAATATGCGCGACAGCGATGCGATCCTTACGATCATGCCTGATGGCTCCGAAGTTTCGCCGGGAACTGAAACAGGCCTGGCAGAAGGAGAAGCACTCGGCAAGCCTATGTTTACTGCGACAAGGCTTGATGATGTTCCGGATATCATCGGGTGGATCAATACTCTTCCGGATGATACAGAGCTTTGTGTAGGCGGACCGCGTGCCAGTGAATGTCCGGAAGCATACGACATTACAAAAGCCATACTTAACGCATTGTTTGAATGAGACTAAAAACTGCATAAACAGTTTACAAAAAAGGAGATAGTAACTATGTGGAAATGTCCTAAATGCGGCCGGAGTTTCAGCAGGGAAGGTCAACACCATTTTTGCGGAAAGATAGAAACCATAGATCAGTATATAGATGAGCAGGATGAAGCGGTAAAGCCATATCTGAATGAAGTGAGGCAGATCATTAGCGAGGCTATTCCGGAAGCTAAGGAGAAAATCTCCTGGAGTATGCCGACATATTGGAAAGGTGTAAATATCATCCACTTTGCAGCATCGAAGAAGCACCTGGGATTATATCCCGGAGGAGAGGCAACAACTGTGTTCGCAGATAAGCTAAAAGGTTATGATGTGAGTAAAGGAACGATCCGGTTGCCATATGACAAACCATTGCCTAAAGAGCTGATAGCCGAGATCGCAGCATGGTGCTATAAACAATATGCGAAGTAGATGGGTAAATCTCTTCTACATGGTACACAAAACAATCGAGGACGCCTCCGAAGGGGGCGTTTTTTTTGTGACTAATATTACGGAATGTAGCGTCTTGTACTTCCTTCAACTTCATTTTCCTACCAGAGAAGTACAATTATCCCTGAAGGCGTATAAAAGTACTGCTTTATTACATATATGCTTTCATAGAAGTACAAATTCACCTGGCATTACTTCCTTACGTTG
>JBGUVT010000177.1:0-15814 GCA_045220485.1 Anaerovoracaceae bacterium
TTAAACCTTATGTCGATAAGGCTGAGTACAACAAAATAGCCAGGGCAGGAATGAGACCTGTCAAGGGAATCCTTCTCTATGGCCCTCCGGGAACAGGTAAAACTACCATAGCGAGGATTATCGCAAATGAGAGCAAAATGAATCTCATACTTGTCAACGCAAGTGAGTTCATGTCGAAGTGGGTCGGAGAGTCTGAGAAAAACCTCAAAAATATATTCACACAGGCCAAGGCAAAAGCGCCTGCAATTATCTGCTTCGAAGAAGTTGAGGCGTTTCTCCGCAAGAGGTCTGAGACTGACAGAAACTATGAGACATCTATCATCAATGTCTTCCTGTCGCAGATGGACGGCTTCAATGAGCTGAAGAACGTTCTCGTAGTTGCTACGACCAACAATCCGGAGATGATCGATGAAGCCGCGATGAGACCGGGAAGATTTGACAGGATCATCTACGTCGGTGCTCCTGATCCTGCCGGCAGAAAGGCTCTGTTCAACAAGTATCTCAAAGGCAAAGCTGAGCTCAGCGATGCAGATATAAACAGACTTGTCGCAAATACTGAAAGATTCACAGGTGCGGATATCAAGGCTTTATGTGAAGATGCATACAGAGACAATGACTTCGAGACTCTGACGATGGATATCCTTCTTGCCAAGACCGCGTCGATGCTTCCTTCATATACTCTTGACTTACAGGAGCGTTATGATCGCTACAGCAAGAAATTCGGACGATCCACGATTGCTCAGAAGGACAACAAGGGCAAAGAAACCAGAAAACTTACCTGGGATGATATCAAGGGCATGGATGAAACCAAGAAGATTCTGCAGGATAAGATTGAGAGCCCTATCAGGAATGCTGAGAAGTACAAGGAATTTGGCATACCGGCTTCGAAGGGTATACTGCTCTTTGGCCCTCCGGGATGCGGAAAGACTTTCTTTGCTAAAGTCGCGGCTGATGAGAGTAATGCCAACTTCTATGTAGTTAACGGACCGGAACTGCTTGGCGCAGGTACAGGTGAATCTGAGAAGAATCTGAGAAGAAAGTTCAGGGATGCGCGTGAGACAAAGCCTTCGATCATTTTCTTCGATGAGATAGATGCTATTGCCGGAAAGCGTGGCAGCAATGACGGTTCGGTACGTATCGTCAATCAGCTCCTTACAGAGATCGATGGTATGGATTCTCTCGATGGAGTTATGGTCATAGCAGCTACCAACAGACCGGAATCACTCGACAGCGCTCTGATGAGATCGGGAAGATTTGATACCAAGATATATATTCCGCTGCCTGACAAAGCATCCATAAAGGCACTTCTCGAGGGCAGTCTTGAACCGATCCCTTACAGTGCTGATCTGGATGTGCTTTCAGAAAAGCTTGACGGGTATACATGCGCAGATATCGTTGCTATAGCCAACAAAGCAAAAGAGATTTATGTAAAGCGTCAGATCATCAAAGGTGAGGATAACGCAGAAAAGATCTCCACAGAAGACATCCTGGCTATTATCGACAAGGTGAAATCCAGCGTAAGTCCGGAGGAGCGTAAGAGATACGAATCCCTCAAATCCTTCGAAAGCATTCTGTAAGCATACGGTTCAGAGAACCGGAACATTCCTGAATACACTAAAAATACGATTGCAGAGAGCCCATTTCTTCAGGGCTCTCTTTCATTGGGAGCTTTTTCTTTACAATTATGTACTGAAGTGCTATATTTCGTCTTGATGGACGGTATCCGCGTTTGCGGAACAATACCATCATATAGACGAAGAACATATCAGGTAAAGCTGCATCTGTACGGCGCGTATCCGCTTGTGAACGCGACCCTGCGGCAAATAAGCTTTCTGTTGTTGTCCTTTTATTATATGAAATGTCCATCCGCAAGCCCGTGGCTATGCGGTTTTTATTTTATCCGGCGCCCGGAGCGCCGACGCGAAAGGAGCATTTCAATGACAAGAGAAGAGAAGAATGCTCAGATCAGAAGAGAAGCTCGCGCGACTGCGATCCTGTTCTGCATCTGTTTCCTGTGGCATGTCGGATGCGCATATCTGCTTTCCGGCACAGGAGCCACGGTGTGCGGACTGCCTCTGTGGTGGATCCTGAGTACACCGGGAGTATTCGTTATAGCGGTAGTCGGTGTTGTGATACTGCTGAAAAAGGTGTTCGTGAACTTCAGTCTCGATGATGAGTCTGAAGAAAGCAAAGAGGAGGTGCAGGCATGAGCGGCAGACAGATAGCTATACTTGCGATCCTCGTTGGTTATATGATGATCAACGCTTTTATCGGTGTGTGGATCAGCCGTGCTTCCGCAAGGAAGAATGCGGGCAACGGCTTCATTCAGAACTACTTTGTAGGCGGACGCACCATGGGTGGTGTGGTCCTCGCAATGACACTTATCGCAACATACACAAGCGCAAGCTCCTTCCTGGGAGGACCGGGACTTGCCGCAAGCTGGGGCCTTACGCAGTCGTGGGTAGCGGCCATCCAGATCGGCACCGCATTCCTGACACTTGGCATTGTAGGTAAAAAACTCGGTCTGGTATCGCGCCGCATCAAGGCGGTCACTATCTCAGACTACCTCAGGGCAAGGTATGATTCACCGGCTGTCGATATAATCTGCAGTATCATGCTCGTGGTTTTCTTTATCACACAGATGATCGCGCAGTTTAAGGGCGGAGCGACGCTGCTGCAGTCAGTAACAGGACTCTCGTACATAAGTGCTCTTGTGCTGTTCTCGGCTGTCGTCATAATCTACACATCGATCGGCGGCTTCAAGGCTGTTGTAATAACTGACACGATCCAGGGATTCATCATGGCCTGCGGAACATTCCTGCTGCTGTTCTTCGTGATACGCGCAGGTGGCGGCATGGAAAACATACTGGAGTATAACGCGGCCAACAATCCGGGCTGGGATCTCATCGGCAAGGGCCCTTATGGTGCTGAAATAGCCGCGCTGAGACCAGGATACCTGATATCCTTCTGGGTACTTGTAGGTGTAGGCGTGCTGGGCCTGCCGCAGACTGCAGTAAGGAGCATGGGCTTCAAGGATACAGAGTCGCTCCACAAGGCAATGATATGGGGAACTGTAGTTGTCGGCATCCTCATGATAGGAATGCACTTTGCAGGCACTCTGGCACTGCCTCTGGTAGGCGAAGAGCAGCTTGCCAATACTGACTCCATCATCCCGTATGTTGTTAATAATTACATGCCTGTATGGGCTGCTGGACTTTTCCTGGCGGCTCCGCTTGCTGCTGTAATGTCGACTGTGGACTCCCTGCTGATACTTGCATCGGCAACGATCCTCAAGAATCTGTACATAACATACATTGCAAAGAAGGATGCCAGAGAAGCTGTTCGCGCCGATCAGGATGAGAACATCACTGTCAGTGACAGCACAGAGAAGAAGCTCAAATACAGCAGCTTTGCTCTGACAATAATACTGGGACTGATCGTGTTCATCTTTGCGATGAATCCTCCTTCGATCCTGGTATGGATCAACCTGTTCGCCATGGGCGGACTTGAAGCTACGTTCTTCTGGCCTCTCATTGGCGGGCTGTACTGGAAGCGCGGCAATGCGGCAGCTTGCATCGCTTCAATAATCTGCGGAGTATCGACATTCGTATTCTTCAACCTCAACAAGATAGCTCCGTTCGGGATCCACGAGATAGTGCTAGGCCTGATTGCAGGCGGAGTGGCATACTTCATAGTCGGTATGCTCAATAAGAATGAGCCTGACGCGGAAATGCTGGAGAAGTGCTTCTGATGGTAAACAAATCAAAGTTTGATCCGGAGGTATATGAGTTTTATAAGGCAGCGCTTGAAGGTGCGGGCTTTGCCGCGTCGTTCAGTGCTGAGGATATTCCCCGGATGAGAGAGGCGGAGATTACTGGCCACGCCGCCCATCTTGATTCGTATGAGGTATATGAAAAAATTGACCTGACCATCCCGCGCGAAAGCGCGGGAGACCTTCCGGTCCGCATCTACATGCCGGAAGGTGCTGCTGACGCAGCGGGTCAGGTCCCTGTGATCCTTTACTTTCATGGCGGCGGATTCATCATGGGCAGCATAGAAGACCACGATCCGCTTTGCGGAAAGCTTGCCGATGCCGCCCGAGCCATAGTCATCGCGGCAGAATACAGGCTTGCTCCTGAATATCCATTCCCGGCATGCATAGAGGACGCAGTCTTCCTTTCAGAGTGGGCTCGTGACAATGCAGCTGCATATGGAGGCGATCCGGACCGCATAATGGCTGCAGGGGACAGCTCCGGAGCCACGATCAGCGCCGCTCTTGCACTCCTCGGAAGAGACGGGAAGGCGCCTGCCATATCCGGACTGATACTCCTTTACGGAGTCTTCGGCTGTATCAGCATTGAAGAATCAGAATCGGCGCGGCTGTACGGGCAGGGCGAGTATATACTGCCTGCAGATGCGATCAGAAAAATGATGGATCTGTATATTCCTGCAGGAGCAGATCCAGATGATATAAGACTGTATCCGGGTAAGGCTGCAGACCTGAGCGGAATGCCGCCTGCTGTAATCGTCACTGCGGAGTTCGATCCTCTGAGAGATGACGGGGAGCGCTTTGCACACAGGCTGAATGAAAGCGGGGGCGCAGCAAAACTCATAAGAATGGATGGAATGATGCATGGCTTTGCTCTCTACTGGCAAAGATTCACAAAAGCAAAAACGATGCTGGATCTTATCGGCAGCATTGTAAATGGCTGGAATGATTGATTAATATTCAGATTGCAGACAAACCCCGGGGTTCGATTCAGAACTCCGGGGGTTTTGTATTGAAACTTACAGAGGAGCCAGTTGATAGGTCTCGCTTTCGTCAAGGATGTACTTCCGCACAATGAGTTTTACTCAGTACAGAAGTACATCAAGAGCAGTGAACGATCTTTTGTACTTCTTCTGAAATCAATAAAGCCAACGAAGCAGTACAAAGTACCCCTATAATAAATGAAATTACTGCATTATACATAAAAATCCTTTCTTAGAAGTATAACTGGGTATCCAAAGCACTTCTCTCGCCGTCTTTAAGCTTGTTAGGAAGTACAATATGCATGGCAAAGAGGTAAATGTACTTCTCATATATAAGGGCTTGCTTTAAAGAAGTACCGTAAGACCTTGTTTGATGAGAGCCGCAGTGAATTTAAGTACAAAAAAACCCAAGTGGTCACACTTGGGTTTTGTCTGCATCTGATTATTATGCTTATATGCCGATATTGACTATCTGCATCTCAGGCGTAAAGACTCGGGATTACTATCTGTGCCTGCTCGTCGAGTATGAACTGAACGTAGTCGCGTACCTCATCTTCCGTATCCAGCAGGGCAATATACATCTGATTGCCCATTGCATCCGAAAATATATCCGGCATACGCTGGCACATGACTATCTTTCCGTCATAGCGCGCCAGGATCTCTTCGTGAGTGCGCTCATGCGTGAACCTGTCCTTGCGGCTGGCGAAGACACACCAACGGTCAGGTCCGTTCTTTCTGCCTGAGCTCGTTCCGGTGCTGACCATGTCTGCCCATATCTGATACGCATCAGTTGAATGGGAGAAGTTGATCATATCCGGAGTGAAGCCTCCGGCCGGTCTCATGTTTACTTCAAGTCCTACGAAATCACCAACATCACCAAGACCCTTTTTTGCCTCTGTCAGCCTGAAGAACTCGAAGTGGATGAATCTGCTTTTCACCTTGAATTCCTTCAGCGCCTTACGCCCGTAACCGCGTAGTTGTTCCGGAACTTCAGGCAGCACATAGTAGACTGTTTCCGTTCCGTTGTTTACTGCGTCTGCGACATTGATGCACATGAATGACGACTCAAAAAGGGGCTCCCCGTTTTCATCACATACCGCATCATAAGAGTAGATGTCTCCTACGACAAATTCCTCCATGACGTAATCATGGCCGGATGTTTCCTCGAAGAATGCCTTAAGATCTTCATCATTTTCGATTTTGTAGGTGTCGCTTGCGCCTACACCGACATTCGGTTTTGCAAATACAGGATATCCGCCTGTTTCGTCAAGGAAATCGCGCGCGGCTTCAATAGTTGATACATGATGTTGGCGTGCAGAAGGGATCCCTGCAGACTTATACACCGGTTTCATGGCTGCCTTGCTTTTCCACAGAAAAAGATCATCAGGCTGTACTCCTGTGGTGACGTTAAAATCCTGACGCAGCTTTGCGTCAAGCTCCAGCCAGTATTCGTTGTTGGATTCGATCCAGTCTATGCGTCCATACCTGAAAGCCAGGAATGCGACGGCGCGATAGACCTGACCGTAGTCTTCGAGAGAATCGACTTTGTAATACTCAGTCAGAGAGTTTTTAACAGTTTCGCTCAGCGAGTCATAAGGAGCATCGCCAATGCCAAGAACGGTGACACCATTGCGGTGCAGTCTGTCACAGAAATGCCGGTAATTCTCCGGGAAATTCGGTGCAATAAAAATGAAGTTCATAAATAATCTCTTTCAGTCTTAATACCCTAATAACATATGTCCTGCATATGAGCCGTGCGGCCGTCCAAAGATTGTAATATCCGGCAGCACGCTGCAACATGGATGTCATTGATGATACATTAATTTATTGTTAAAATCTACAAAAATTCGTTCATAAATTGTACTTTTTCACATAATTATAACAAGATATAGTTTTTTGTAATATAGCGGACCGATACGTAAGGCTCACAGTTAAATATGGTACAATACGGATACAAAACGATTCAGAGTATTCATGGAGGAACAATGGCAAATAATTACATAGGGCTTTTCGATGTTATAGGACCTGTAATGGTAGGGCCGTCAAGCTCGCATACATCCGGCGCCGCAACTATTGCCTGGATGGCAAGGCAGATCTTCTCGGGCACACCGGTAAAAGCTGAGTTCACACTGTACGGGTCATTTGCGGAGACCTACAGGGGGCATGGTACTGACAGAGCTTTGATAGGCGGTATGCTTGGGTACAGGTCAGATGATGTGCGTATAAGAAACGCGTATGTTGAAGCGCGAAAGAACTGGCTTAAAGTGGACTTTGTTGTGGATAAGAAGACTTCCGTAAGCCACCCTAACACCGTCGACATACTTATGACGGGAGAGGATGGGCATACTCTCCTTATAAGAGGCGAATCCATCGGAGGGGGACGTGTCCGCATCAGGAAACTTAACGACATTGAAGTAGACTTTAACGGTGAGTACAGCACGATGATCATCGGCCACCAGGATGTGACCGGTACGGTCGCTTACATTACCAACTGCCTTGCTGAGGAGGCTGTCAATGTTGCGACGCTCAAGCTCTTCAGAGAAGGAAAGGGCTTAAAAGCTGTTACCGTAGTAGAGACTGACAGCACTGTTTCGGAAGAACTGAAAGAGAAGATCCTTCAGTACGAAACAGTCACCAGCGTCGATCTGATCGAGATATAGGGAGGTACACAATGAACTGGGATTTCAAAAATGCAGAAGAACTTCTCAAGCTGTGCCATGATAAGAAGAAGCCTATATCTGAGGTCATGATCAGAAGAGAGATGCAGCTGGGTGAAATCAGGAGAAGCACACTGATCGAGCAGGTAGACGGGATCCTCCGTGTTATGAATACTGCGGTCGACCGCCCGATATCCGAACCGGCCAGATCGATGGGAGGCCTGATCGGCGGAGAGGCAAATAAGCTCAACCGGCTTGATGAATCCAAGGCTGTCTGCGGACCTGTCATACACAGAGCAATAGTCAATGCTCTTGCGGTCGCTGAGACGAATGCGAGCATGGGCGTCATCGTTGCGGCTCCGACGGCAGGGTCAGCGGGAGTCCTGCCGGCTGTTCTCATGTCGCTGTATGAGTCATATGATATAAGCGTTGATGCCATAAGAAAGGGCCTGATAAACGCCGGTGCCATAGGTTACATCATTACCAGAAATGGTTCTGTAGCCGGTGCGGAAGCGGGATGCCAGGCAGAGGTCGGATCCGCGTCAGCTATGGCTGCAAGCGCTCTGGTTGAGATACTCGGCGGAACTCCGGAACAGTGCTGTGATGCAGCGAGCATCGCCCTGTCAAACCTGCTGGGACTTGCGTGCGATCCGGTCCGCGGGCTTGTTGAGGTTCCTTGCCAGACAAGGAACGCGATAGGAGCTGTCGGAGCCTATACTGCAGCAGAACTGGCATTGGCCGGCGTTGGTCCTCATATACCGCTGGATGAGATGATACAGATAACTTACGATGTAGGAAGATCGCTCCCAGAGAGCATTCGCGAAACAGCCAAAGGCGGCTGCGCAGTGGCTCCGTCTTTGTGTGCGGAGTGCAGCAAAGAGGCCGCATGGCAGAAAGCCCGCGCGCAGATGTAGCCGGCGGGCCCCGCTCATTTCGGATCATTTAGAGAAATATTTATGCACGATATCTGGAATCCTTGGCACGGATGTGTCAAATGCAGCGAAGGCTGCGAAAACTGCTATATGTACTATCTTGATGACATGAGAGATAAGAAAGGTTCTGAGATCTATCTTACCTCGAATGTCAGATACCCCCTGTCCAGAAACAGAAATGGCAGTTACAAGATACAGAGCGGTGAGAAGATAAGCGTCTGCATGACATCGGATTTTTTCCTCGAGGAAGCGGACCAGTGGCGCGATGAAGCATGGGGCATTATGCGGATGAGAAGCGACGTGATCTTCATTCTTGTTACCAAGAGACCGCAGCGTATTGCTGAGTGCCTGCCTTCTGACTGGGGAGACGGATGGGACAATATCTTCCTGAACGTTACTACAGAGAATCAGAAGCGGGCTGATGAGCGCCTGCCGATACTGCTGGATCTACCGTTCAGGCATAAGGGGATCTACGTTGCTCCGATCCTCGGGCCGGTAAAACTCGGCAGATATCTTGACAGCGGACAGATAGAGCAGGTCGTGTGCGGAGGAGAGAATTACGGCGGCAGAAGACCGTGCAATTTTGACTGGGTGATATCGCTGAGAGAGGAATGCGAGTCAAGAGACATAACATTCTGCTTCATGGAAACAGGTACGACTTTCATTAAGGACGGGAAGCAGTATACTCTGAAAGGCAAGCGTCTGCAGACGAGTCAGGCACTGAAGTCAGGAATGAATTATCAGGGTAAGCCAATGGAGTTCGATCTCGTAGACACCTGGGGGCTGCCGGTACCTGAAGACCGGCTGTATGTGAAGCATTATTGCGATAACTGCAGGGAATGCGCGATGAAACTGATCTGCAACGGCTGCAGCGATTGCGGCAAATGCAAAGAAAACAAATAAGCAGTACAGAAAGCCTGAAAACGGATAAGCTTCTTTCGACCATCAAAGATACAAGGACGGCTTGCGGAAACGCAGGCCGTATTTAGTGCAAAAAAACAATAAAAACCGAAATTGCATCCCCTGCGGGGGCTTGTGAGCCCCGGAAACTGTCCATATAATTTTGGTATCTAATATAAAAGGGACAATCTGGGAGGTATTCTTATGCATATGGCTGATGCTTTGCTGGCTCCTGCAGTTGCTGCGACAATGTATGCAGCATCCGCAACAGCAGCCGGTGTATCGATCCATCAACTCAAAAAAGATGATGAGCCGTCAAAGCTTCCGGTTATGGCGGTAACGTCCGCGCTTGTATTTGCGGGACAGATGATAAACTATACGATCCCGGGGACCGGATCTTCGGGCCATATGTGCGGAGGAGTGATGCTTTCGGCCTTGCTTGGGCCGTACGCCGGTTTCCTGTCTATGATAGTGATACTGGCGATCCAATGCTTATTCTTCGCCGACGGGGGGCTAATGGCCCTGGGGGCCAACTGCTGGAACATGGCCTTCTACGGGTGCTTCGTCGGCTACTTCCTGATCTGGCGTCCGATAATGAACAGCAAGTGGTTCTGCGAGGGCAAGAGCGCCGAGCGCGGCCGTATCATTGCGGCTTCGATAATAGGGTGTGTGATCACCTTGCAACTGGGAGCGTTCTCTGTAGTGCTTGAGACCAGCCTGTCCGGAATAACCGAGCTGCCTTTCGGAGCATTCTGCGCTCTGATGCAGCCTATCCACCTGGCGATCGGTCTCGTAGAAGGACTTATAACAGCAGCCGTGCTCGTATTTGTACATGATTCACGTCCGGAGCTCCTGTCGGGAGTGGAACTCAGCGAAGGCGAAACCGCAAAGCGTTCGCTCAAGTCAGTCGTTGCCATCCTGGCTGTAGTCGCCCTCGTAGTAGGCGGCGGACTGAGCCTCATGGCAAGCTCAAACCCGGACGGCCTTGAGTGGGCTCTCTTCGGAAATGCGGATGGTGGATACTCCACTAATATGGGACTGGATGAAGAGAACTTCGGAGTATCAAGCGGCGCTGCGGATACTGCGGAATCAATACAGGAGAAGACATCATTCCTGCCGGACTACGCATTCCCGGACAGCGACTCGGCAGCAGGAACAACGGTATCCGGCATAGTCGGAGCAGCAATAGTCGCGGGAGTTGCGGTCCTGATCTGCCTGATCGGTGGATTCTTCCGCAAAAGAAAGCTGAAAACGGAATAAACCATACTCTTTCCCTCTCTCTCTAAGAATATGGTATATTTTAAGGGGCATCGCTTGATGCCCCTTATTGATGATTAACAAGGTGCAGTCCCTGTTAAGGAAGACTAATAGGGACTGCACCTCTAAAAAAGCGAAATGAACAAAATGCAGAAAGCTTTGACCGAGCTTTCGGAGATGGACGAACTGGCTGCACGCAAATCACCTGTTCACACTCTGCATCCTGCGGCAAAGCTGCTAACCACAATCGTATATATCCTTGTCACACTCTCATTCGACAAGTACGACCTCAGCGGCATCGTCCCGATGGTGCTGTGGCCTGTTTTGATGTTTACGATAAGCGGAGTAAAAGTGCGCACCTGCTTCTATAAGCTGCGCATAGTGCTCCCGCTGGTTATGGCGGTGGGACTGTTCAACCCGTTCTTCGATAGAGAAATAATGGTGAGCATCGGCGGCATAGGAGTGTCGGGCGGCGTGATCTCCATGATAACCCTGATGCTGAAAGGCGTGTTCTGCCTTATGGCATCATTCCTGCTCATGGCGACCACAAAGATCGACAGTCTATGCGCGGCTCTTCGCAATCTGCACGTGCCTGCAATGCTCGTGTCACTCCTGCAGCTGACATACCGCTACGTGGGAGTTATGACGGAAGAACTTGCTGTCATGACCGACGCGTATCATCTGCGCGCGCCGGGGCAGAAGGGAATCCACATCTCCGCATGGGGATCATTCCTGGGGCAGTTACTTCTGCGGAGCATGGACCGCGCGCAGGAACTCTTCTCGAGCATGATGCTCCGCGGATACCATGAGCATTTCCACTACGCGGATATAGACCGCTTCAAGGCGCGCGACGCAGTGTTCATGGTGATCTGCATATTGTTCTTCCTGCTGTTGAGGTACGGAAATATTGCTCAGTTCATCGGAGGATTGGTAGTACGCTAAGGTGTAGATAAGATAGAAAAACTCGGACTGACCGGCAGTGCACCGGGATAGACTGTGGGGATATATAAAATGATTGAATTTCAGAATGTAAGTTTCGCATACGAAAAAGGCAAGGAAGTCCTGCACGACATGTCGTTCAGGATCGAAAAAGGAGAGTCGGTCGGACTGATCGGAGCCAACGGCGCAGGAAAGTCCACGATCATGAAGCTCCTGCTGGGTCTTCTGCAGGGCGAGGGCAAGGTGCTGATCGACGGCATCGAAGTGAAAAAGGAGACGCTCGGCGACATCCGGGCTAAGCTCGGCTTTGTGCTGCAGAACTCCGACAACCAGATGTTTATGCCGACAGTCTATGAGGACATGATATTCGGACCGCTCAACTACGGCCTTCCGCGCGAGGAGGTCGACAGACGGGTTGACGAAGTGCTGGCGCGCCTGAATCTTGAGTACCTCAAGAACCGGTATAACCATAAGATATCCGGAGGCGAGAAGCGCATGGCAGCCATCGCAACGATACTCGCAATGGAGCCGGCCGCCATCCTCATGGACGAGCCTACATCGGCGCTCGATCCGTATAACCGCCGCATCGTCATCAACACCATACGTGAGCTGGAGCAGACCAAGCTCATCGCGTCCCACGATCTCGACATGATACTCGATACCTGTGACAGGGTGATACTGATTTCAGGCGGACGCATAGCGGCAGACGGTCTGGCAAAAGAGATCCTCAGCAACAAGGAACTGCTCGAAGCCAACCGGATGGAGCTTCCACTCAGGATGCAATGATCCGGATTGAAAAAAATACGGCAAAACAAATGGCCTCAGAACATCAATGGTGTCCTGAGGCCTTGCTTTTTAAAGAATGACTAACATTATAGCGTTTATTTGCGGCCGAACATTTCTTTATATGTTGCGTGCTTGTCGACCTTCTCGCTGAGCTCTATCATGCGGTCGGTGTCACCGATCAGGATAACGCCCTCGAGGCGGTTGTTGTGGAAGTAGTACTTCTCGTAATTGCCTCTTTGATCGTCTCTGAACTCAACTGTACGGAACTTCTTGTCAGGCTCCTTGCCGTTGGTGCCGAGAGCGAATATGCTCGTGTTCATCGCGTTGATGACCAGTGAGCTGCCGAGTGCCTTGTACTCAAGCGCTTCGCCTGCAGCGTTGGCTCCCGCGATGCGGCCTGTCTCGATGGCCTGAGCCCAGAAGGCCTGCGGCTGACCGTTGATGATGCAGCAGTCGCCTGCAGCGTAGACATCCTTCACATTTGTCTCCATGCGGTCGTTCGCCTTTACCCACTTGTCAACTTCGATACCGCTGTCCTCAGCGACCTTTGTGTATGGTCTCATGCCTGTCGACATTATTACGAGCTGAGCAGGGAATGCTGTTCCGTCATCGAGCACTACCGCGTCTTCGGTGATCTCAACTATCTTCGCTCCGGTTACGATATTCACGCCCGCAGCGTTGCAGATTTTCTCAAGCATTTCTGATGCCGGATCGTCGAGCTGGCGAGGAAGCAGTCCAGGCGCGGTCTCGAGCACGGTCACGTCGTATCCGCCGAGCTTCAGCTCCCAGGCGCCTTCAAGTCCCATTACGCCGCCGCCGATGCATACGACCTCTTTAGCACCGCGTTCTTCCAGTACTTTCTTTATGCGGACGGTATCCGAGATGTTTCTGACGCTTGCCACGTGCGGGAGATCAGCACCCTTGATTGGCGGAACGAAGCAGTATGCGCCGAGCGTGTAGATCAGCTTGTCGTAGATCAGAGCTCCATTGCTGCCGTCAGGGAGTATGAGCTCAACACTCTTTGCTGCAGTATCAATCTTCGTGACTGTGGTGTCAGCCATGAAGTAGATGTTACGCTCCTCGTACCACTCAGGTCCTTCGATCGCAGCCTGGTTGCCCGAGAAATCGGAAAGGAGTGCCTTTGTGAGCATCGGTCTGTTGTAAGGCAGGTCGGATTCCTGAGTAACGATCGTAATGACTGCTCTGCTGTTGCGGTCTCTGATAGCCTCGGCTGCGCTCTTTGCTGCCGGGCCGCCTCCCAGAATGACGAACTTCTCATCGGTATCCTTTCTGAAGCTTGTCGCCTTGGATTCGACCGGAACAAATTTGTCACTTCCGACTCCGCAGACCGGGCATGTGTCTGTGCCTTCCTCAAACTCGGCGCCGCAGACCACGCACTTGACCATCTTCTTTGCTCCGGCAGGAGTGTCGGACTTCTTTACTTCCTTATTCTGCAGTACGCAGCCAAAGTTGTATCCGAAGTCGAATGCGTCGAGCTGTTCGGTTTCGCTCGGTTTGAACCTGATGCGGTAGCCGTCGAGCACTTTCATCTTGAGCTGTTTAAGTCTTTCGATGATATTAGGGACGCCTTCACCGCTCCAGCCGTAGCAGCCGAACGCGCTCGCGAGCTTGCCTTTCATGAGAGGAGGGAAGATGCTCGTTGTGAGATCCCAGATAGGTTTCAGGGCATCCGCAACGATGGTCGGAGTTCCGAAAAGAATGCCGTCCGCCGCATTGAGGTCAGCGATGACTTCCGCGACGTCTTCCTCAAATACCATGTCGTATTTATGAACCTCGATAGGACCGCTTGCCTTCAGGCCTTCCTCGATCTTTTCGGCGAGGAGACCGGTATATCCGTAGGCGCTTACGTAAGGTATTACCACCAGCTTGGTGTCTTTCTTCTCAGGTCTCGCGCACCATTCGTGGTATTTCTCCATAACCCAGTCGATGCCCGCATCAAGCACAGGGCCGTGGCCAGGGCAGATCATCTGTATGTCAAGATCCTTGATTCTCTCGAGAGCCATGTTCATGAACGGATTCTTGTATGGCCCGATGATGATATTGAAGTAATCCTGCATCGTGCGCATGTAGTTGGCCTCGTCCTGACCGGTCAGCTTGCTGCGCCTTACATCGCCGGACGGAGGGCAATAGTGAGCGCCGAACACGTCGCAGGTGTAGAGTGTCTTGTCCTCCTCGCAGTAGGTGAACATGGTATCTGGCCAGTGCAGGTTAGGCACAGGCATGAAGTGCAGTGTCTTGTCGCCGAGCGAGAGGGTGTCGCCTTCCTTGACAGTCATGACGCGGAAATCCGTATTCATGATTTCCTTCAGGAAGCTTGCTGCCGTACCCGTGCAGACTACTGTGATCTTCGGATTGATCGCGAGAAGCTTTTCGAGTGTTCCCGAGTGATCAGGCTCGGTGTGATCCATGATGATGTAGTCTACCTTTGTAATGTCTACCGCGTCATCAAGCTCACCTTTGAAAGCCTCCCAGAATTTGAACTTTGATGTCTCAATAAGAGCCGTCTTTTCGCTGCCCTTAAGAGTGTATGAGTTGTATGTGGTGCCGAATTCCATCTGCACGATCACGTCCGAGATATGGGTATCCGGATCGAGCGCGCCGTTCCACCACAGCGTATCCGTAAGCTGTAACGAACTCATAGTCTTCCCCTTTCTTGTATAATGGTGCAGGGCTGATGCCGGCAATACATGCCTTCAGCGGTGCGCCTGAAGCAGGTTGTTTATATACCAAGATTGTACATTTCCCATGTGATAAACACGAGAAAAAAAGGGTGCGTATTATGTACAAAAACAATACAAGCCGTGTGCTATAATATTTAGGAAATAATAATCAGAACAGGAGCAAAAATGGCCAGAAATCTTGTGATATTTTTTTCCCGCAAGGGACAGAATTACGTTAACGGCGACATAGTCGAGCTCGAGAAGGGCAACACCGAGCTCGTTGCTGAATACATCCGTGACGCGGTCGGAGCCGACCTCTTCGAGATCGAGACAGTGAAGGAATATCCGGCTGATTATATAGAGTGCACTGAAGTTGCGAAGCAGGAGCAGAGAGATAACGCCCGCCCTAAACTCAAGGAGTATCTGCGGGACATAAGCGATTATGACAACATCGTTATCGCGGGACCATGCTGGTGGGGCACTTATCCCTGCGCTGTATTCGGCCAGCTTGAGAAACTGCATTTCAGGGGCAAGCATGTGTTCCCTGTAATGACACACGAGGGCAGCGGCGAGGCGAACAGCAGGAAAGATCTGAAGAAATTCTGCACACATGCCAAGGTCGAAAAAGCATTTGCCATACAGGGTTCTTCCGTGCCGAATGCAAAAGAAAAGGTAGCTGCCTGGGCACAGAAGCATCTTGGTGATAAGTAGCCGCTTAAACAGAAACCAACCGGACTGACCAAATGCTTCCACTGAAAAATGAAGAAAAGAAAGTAGAATACCTGGAGCTCATATACGATCTCGTATTCGTATACATGGCGGGCCGGAACAACGCGCTCCTCGGACATATCGAGGGAGGCTTTGTTTCGCTTGACTCTTTCCTTGCGTACATACTCTGTACGCTGGCGAT
>JBGUVT010000178.1:0-16085 GCA_045220485.1 Anaerovoracaceae bacterium
CAGGATTTACCTTAAGGACATCAAGGATCAGCGGACATTCGGTGACGAAGATCACAGGATCAGAGTCTTCAATGAAAGCGGCGGCAAAATGGACATAGATATCGTGATCAGCCGCGGCAATCTTTTCATACAGACGCACGATACCGGTAACCGGATGGAGATAGTAGATGAAAACTCGAGTATCGAGCTTATTGACGATCATTACAGGGCTCTGACTGCTGAAGAAGCTGAAGCCCGCAGGTTCCATCCTGAGCGTTTTGTTTCGTCAAGGCCTCTGAGACATTCATCCATTTATAACATATTTACAATGCTGGCTTCGGGATTCCGGACTGTTGCCAATTATCACATACTTAAGAAGGTGCTGCTGATAGGATTCCTGATCTCCGCTATGTTTATCACTTATGCGGTTTCCAATATTGCCGGGATCCTTAATATGCCTGATGAAAAATTCATACAGGATAACAAGGCATATGTCGGTGTAGTGCAGAAGAAAATACCGGTAAATGATTATCTGCAGATAGAGTCAGATCCGACTGTAGCATATGCGATGCCCGGCTCCGGCCATATTAACATGCGTATGAGATACGATGAATACTGGCAGACTTCATGGGGCGGGGCTGTATTCTCCGGCTCTTTAAGTGCATCTGAAGATCTCACGGAAGAGGACATCAAATATGGAAGGCTTCCGGAAAACAGGTATGAGGTCGTTCTCGATGCGCTGCTTCTCAAGAGAGCCCAACAGGAAAGTTCAGATATGATCCATGCAGGTTATAAGACTCCTGACGAGCTGCTTGGACGCCATCTGACTCTTAAAACTCTTCCTGAATTTACCATAGTCGGCATCACAGACAACTCCGAGCCGTGCATTTATGCATCAAAGTCCATGTTCATCAACATGCTGGCAAACAACAACAGTGATGACTATTACGATGATGATGAAGACTATGGACAGGATTCTGCATTTGAGGCTGTTGACGATGATGACATTGTAAGCGTGTCTGCTCCGGATCCGAAAAAACTGGTGGATTATGGTCTTTACAAAGAAAAGCTGCAGTTGACAGATGGAAGTAAATGGCCGGAAAATGATTACGAGGTTCTTGTAGACAGCGACTACTCAAAGTCGATGAAGCTTGGTACAGAGATCAAAACAAAGGTCAACGGACACAAGCTGAAAGTTGTCGGATATTATACAAGTGAAGATATCAACGGTGATTTCTATGTAAATAACAATACAATAAAATACCGTCTCATCGGAGAGTCTGAAAACATGACTGTAAAAGCTGCCGGTGACAAGGAAGAAACGATCCGGGCACTGAAAGGCTACGGTGTAAAGGCAAGAGATCTTTACAAGTATCAGAAAACCAGATACAGAAAGAGCCAGCTGGCGATGGTACGCGCATTTCTCATCGTAGGAGCTATCATCATAATAATCTCGCTGATAGAAGTGTTCCTGATGATGAGAGCGTCATTCCTGTCACGAATAAAGGAGGTCGGAATACTCCGTGCCATCGGAGTAAAGAAATCCGACATTTACAGAATGTTTACAGGTGAGATAATTGCGATAACCACAATGGCTTCGCTGCCGGGATGGCTGTTGATGAACTATGTAACAAGCCGGCTGCAGAACGTTTCATATCTTTCCAATATGTTCGTCTGCACGCCTCAGACAATACTTGTGTCACTTATACTTATATTTATGTTTAATCTGCTGTTCGGACTACTGCCTGTAATGCATACTCTTATCAGGCGGCCTGCTGCGATACTTGCGCGCACAGACGTGAACTGACACAGAAAGGCTAAAACAATGGTAAACGTAAAAGATATCACATTTAAACGCAGAACTGTCTGCGTCAGGATAGCATCATTGCTGCTTGCTTTGATGTTTGCGGTGATGTTTGTATCGCCTCAGTTTGTGTTTGCTGAAGATGAAAAGAGCCAGGATAAGCCTTTGCGCGAAGTCCACAAGGTCGGGCTGGAAAATGGCGTTTACTGCTTTTTCGTAACGCACAATGTTGTGCTGACGCCTGGAGATATCAGCAGCAAGACGGATGAGGAGCTGTCATCATACATACTTGATAAAGCCGGACTGTATATGAAAGAAGCCAACTGCAGGCTTGCAAAACACAAGGCCATTCAGGCCAAGGACTGGCCGGAAAAGAATGGAATATTATTCATCAGTGCTCAGGATATCAATACCATACGCGAGATAGAACCGGCAGACGGTGCGCCTGTAAAAATGTATATGGATCTTATGATCTCAAAGGACAGCGCAAAGGACAACGGCAAAACTGAAGAAACTGCAGATACTTCTCAAAGCGGAGATGCTGCAGAATCCGGAGAGTCAGGAGACTCCGGGGATTCGGGAGAACCTGCTGCTGATGAGGTTCAGCCATATTCTACTTACAAAAAGATAAGTCCTGCACTTATCTTTGTTGCGATAGCTACAGAGGCAGACGCTGCCAGCGGCGAAGACATCTGCGAAGAAGAGCCGACAGAAGAGAGCACACAGGATCCGGTACAACCGGTACAACCGGCAAAACCGGCAGAGGTAAAGAAGCCAAAGATAAAAAAGCCTGCTTCTGTCCCTGCTTCACCTTCAGAAGAGGAGATGCTGCCGGAACTCAGAACGATAAATATGACGGACAGATCAGGACCGCCTATTGAGGAGACCCTGAAGGACGGAAGCCCGGTTTCGCTTGAGTGGATCGAGCCGAAACAAAACGGATATGAAGGGGAGGCATCCTTTACTGACCGTATCCCTGGCGGTATTGCAGGTCTTGCAGTCATGGCTGCCGTTGCTGCTGCCGCAGTAATTGCTGTAGTGTTTGCAGTAAAGAGAAGAGAAAAAGAAGAATAGATTCATACGGAGCACTTTGCTTCTTCAGGAGAATTATTGATGAAATACAGGATCAACAAGACAAATTATTGCGATTTCAATACTTTTGAAGACAATAAGCTGGCTCCGAGGAGCTACTTTATTCCATATCCGGACAGGAAGTCTGCTGACGAAGCGTCGGGAAAAGAGAAGAGATACAGATCGCCAAAGGTTATATGCCTTAATGGCGAATGGGATTTCAAATTTTATCCGAAGCCGTCACAGCTTCCGGACCAGCTTGATACCGATACAATAAAATTCGATAAAATAGATGTGCCTTCGTGCTGGCAGTTCCGCGGGTACGACAGGCCTTTTTATGTTAATTTGAGATACCAGTTCCCGTACGATCCGCCGAAGATCCCTGAACTTGACAAGGTCGGCAAAGTTTTCAGCCTGCAGGGCTCGGATTACGGCCTTGGCCCAAGGTGGAAAGACCCGGGCGAGGAGTACAACTTCGTAGGTGTTTACCGTACGTTCTTCAATACTGACGGACCGGATGCGCCTGAAAGACGCTATATCCTTTCTTTCCTTGGCATAGCGAGCTGCGCTGATGTATACGTAAATGGCAGCTATGTCGGATATACGGAAGGCTCGCACAACACAGCTGAATTCGATGTCACTCCGTATCTCCATGACTGGATCAATGAGGTCGTTGTCGTAGTGCACAGATGGTGTAACGGTTCATATCTCGAAGATCAGGACATGTTCAGGAACAACGGGATCTTCCGTGACGTCCTGCTGAGGATTTCCGAAGGAAATGATTTCAAAGATGTGGACTTTGTCACAAGAAAGGTCAGTGGAACATGGTTTGCGACCGCAAAAGCATATCTTTACGAAGACGGAGAGGTGACATTCACTCTTGAAGGGCGGGGTGTCCGTGAGAAGAAGACCGTAAAGTCCGAGGGCAAAAGGGCGGAGGTGACTTTCCGCACCCTTTCTCCGGTAGAGTGGAGCGATGAGACGCCTGAACTCTACAACATGTACTACGAGATCGAGGGCAGCTGTGTGAAGCAGCGCGTAGGTTTCAGATCGGTTGAAATAAGAGGCGACAAGCTCCTGGTAAACGGACAGCTCATTAAATTCCATGGAGTGAATCACCATGACACTTCTGCTGAGAACGGATATACGCTGACGCCGGATGAGATAGAGCGCGACATGAAGCTCTGCAAGGAATACAACATAGATACGGTCAGGACTTCGCACTACCCGCCGGACCCATATTTGCTGGAGGTCTGCGATGAACTTGGTATTTATGTTGTAGATGAAGCGGATCTCGAGACACACGGCACTTATGTACACAAGTTCCCGCCAAGCTACAACCGCATAAGCGACGACCCGAAGTGGGAGGCGCACTATGTAGACCGTGCTGCGAGGATGTATCAGAGAGACAAGATGCATCCGTCTATCGTGATGTGGAGCCTTGGCAACGAAGCGGGAGGCACGCACAACACAGACAAGGAATATGATTATCTGAAGAGATATTCGACTCTTCCTGTCCACTATGAAAGTGCGGTACATACAAAAAAGAAAGCATATGATGTTGCAAGTGAGATGTATCCGCCTTCGGAACGCGTACACGAGATAGGTGAAAAGACATACAAGGTAAAACAATTCTGCGACAGGCCGTACTTCCTCTGCGAATACGCTCATGCCATGGGTGTAGGCCCTGGAGGAATGGAGGATTACTGGAAAGAGATCTATTCGTATGACAGTCTTACCGGCGGCTGCGTGTGGGAGATGGTCGATCACGCGGTGCTGCATAAAAACGGCAGTTACACATATGGCGGAGATCATGGCGAGTGGGAGCATGATAAAAACTTCTGTGTGGATGGGATGTTCTACCCTGACCGCAGTCCATCAACCGGCGCGAAGATCACAAGATTTATATATCGACCGATCCGTGTCAGCTGGCTTGGAGGGGACGATTTTG
The DNA here is from genome assembly GCA_045220485.1 of Anaerovoracaceae bacterium. Classification (GTDB taxonomy): domain Bacteria; phylum Bacillota; class Clostridia; order Peptostreptococcales; family Anaerovoracaceae; genus Crickella. The sequence continues at coordinate 4,806 of JBGUVT010000178.1, forward strand.
AGCTCTTCAACACAAAGGCGTTTACTCCGGGCTTCAGATATGAGCTGAAATGCAGATGGAGCGACGGCAATGAATTTTCACTGATCCCTGAATGTGGACCGCTTGAGAAGATCAGAGTCCGTATAGAAACTGCTGAGCATTTAAAGGCTGCTGAAGAGGCCGGAACAGACTGCATGCTGACGGTCACTGCTTTTGACAGAAAGACAAAGAAAGAGGTTTCACGCGAACAGCTGATAATCAGAGAACATATAGAAAGCACACCGCTTGGTGCCGGCAAATATCCTATTGGAAACATAAGTGATGATGACTCGGATGAGGTCTCGCTTGTTATAGGCGGCAAGGTAATCACGCCTGCTGAGCCGGCGACCATTGTTTTCCGCGCTCCGACAGACAACGACTTCATATTCTTCGGAGTAGGTGATGCAATGAAGGATTTCACCGGACAGAAAACGGAAGTGCTCTCCATAGAAAAAACAGAGACCAAACTGACTGTAGTGTCCAGAATAATCTGCAAGAAGAACGAATTCGAGTGTACCGACACATATGAGAGGATAGATGAAGACGGATCTGTGCTCGTTACCAGCAGACTTCACTGCACAAAGGGTAAGGGGACAGTGCCGAGATTCGGCAAGGCTTTCAGATTTGACTCCTCATTCGACGATGTCGAGTACTATGGAAGGATAGGCGAATCATATGCAGATATGAAGGATCAGTTCCCGATCGAGCCTGTAAGCTGCAAGGTGTCTGATATGACCGAGCCGAATATCAAGCCGCAGGAGAGCGGGAACCGCTTCGATACAAGGTGGGCAAGCGTTAGCGACGGAAGCACGACAGTGAAGTTCAGTGCTGTTGACAAGGCGTTCGAACTCGGTATAAAGCCTTACAGTGATGTCGAGCTTCTCAGCATGAAACACCGGGAGGACGAAAAACGCACGGGTACCTACGTTACCATTTCAGCTTTCCAGCAGGGTATCGGTACAGGTATATGCGGACCTCAGACGAAAGATGAATTCAAGTATACGGTCAAAGATGATTACGAACTGAGATTTATTATCTCCTGCAACGGAAAAAATAGCTGAAAATGGAAGTCCATGACTCGGTTCGGATCCTGTTTTTTGTTCAAAATGCAGTGCTTAGGATAAAGTTTGTTAATTATTGATTGACGCGGTTTTTGTTATAGAAGATAATATATTATAGGCTATTATTAGCCATAAAATGTTCAAATATCTAACAAAAGGAAAAATTGGACAGGCTTAAGGAGATTATTCGTGAAATAATAAGTAGGCGCAGCAGATACAGAAGGCTGGTGCTTTCCTTATCATGTGTGGTTGTATTTGTCACTACTTATTTGCTGATACTCCCTGCAATAACGCTTGAAAAAGACAAGGCGGCAGAGCAGGGAGGTATTGACGTGCCTGCAGCTGCTGTTGAGGAAACAGTGGTAGAAAACACAACGGATCCTGACATTGATATTGATACAGGTACAGAAACAGATATAGATAAAGATAAAGCCAAAGACATAGATACGGATACGGCTGCTGATTCAGATTCAGAAGAAGCTTCAGACCCGGGCACGAAGGACGCTGACAAGCAGACTGCTGATGAGAAAGATGGATCTGAAAAGGCTGCAAAAGATACAAAAGATACAAAGCCTGAAGAACTGGTCTTTGAGGGCGATGATTATACTGTCACGGTCATAGACAAAAATTCTATCCTGCCTGAGGCTGCTCATGTGGAGTCTGAAGAGATACGAAGAGAGGACTCGAAGCAGGAAAAAGCATATGACGAATATGTTGCAAAGACCGAGGAGGCCCTTGGCCTGGATGAGGGCACGGTTTCCTATGCCCGTATATTTGATATAAAGATAGTCGACGGCGAAGGCAATAAATATGATATTCCTGAACCGGTCGATGTATCCATCAGGCTTGCTGACAGAGACAGCAGTAAAGGATCAAAAGGCACGAAAAAGACAGAGACGGCTTCGGCTGAAGATCTTCAGGTGGTTCATTTTGAGGATGGAGCCGAGGAAGGTGAAGTGATCGAGAGTGTCACTGAAAACGAAGAAGACGGGTCTGTAGTGGAGTTCGAGGCCGAAGGTTTCAGCGTGTACTCAATCGTTGAAGCACCGGAACCTGTTCTGAATTCCATTTCTACTCTGGAAGAATTAGCCACGGTGTATGGTGATCCGAATGGGTTTGTTCTTTCTTACGGCGGTAATAATTATTTTACTAACATTGTAAATAGTAATAGTGCTTATGTAGAAACTAATAATATCGCAGAGGCAAGCCGCTGGTTCTTTGAGGCAGGTGAAGAAGACAACACATATTATGTTTACACCATTAAAAATGATGAAAAACAATATATGCTTAATACAAACGGGTTCTTAATGGATCTTTCTGATGAAAATAAAACGTTGTTTACTCTGAGCATAGCAGGAGATAATAAGTTCTATTTCAATACTAACGGAAATTACCTTCAACATTCTAACGGTGGCAATGGAATACGGCTTCATACAAATAAGAACAGCAATGGAGAGATAACAATTACATATGTTTCTTCTTTAAATTTCGATGATGATGTATATAAACTGGACGGAAAGACTTTTGGCATAGCCTATAACGACAATTCCACTTCGGCGGCTGCGATGATGGCGGAGAGAAGAGAAGGAAATCATCTGGCTGGGCTTGATCTGCTAATACGCCCCGACGTGCTCAACAACAGCGGTAATCTTCTTGTTGCAGAGAACAGCGATATCCAGGAGTGGACGTTCGAATCAGTCGGCAAAGACAAGTATTATATCAAGACAACAGTAGAAGGAGCGGAAAAATATCTCCATATTCAAAACAGCAACGTGACGCTGGTAGATGAATCCTCTGCTTCGGAGGTCCAGGCTATACCCGGAAAGGGTGTCAACAGCGGCAAATGGCATTTTACAGTCGGTGAATATTCGCTGAATCTTGATGGCGGGAAAGGCTTTAACGCAGCAAAAAATAGCAATGCGACCACCTGGCTTAATCTGGTCGAAAAATCCACCCTGAGTGATGATGACTTTGTTGAGTACTCTGCCCGCAAGATCAGCGCCAGTGACGATATCCTAAGCGCAACGGAAAAGGATGCGAACGGACAGATTATGCACGACGATGAAGGGAACGTCGTTTATAAGGAGGAAAAGACGAAGGTTGTTATCTATACACGTGTGTGGAACGAAACGACCAGGAAATATGAGTTTTACGCCGTTGATCACGATGGATCACTTATACGTGTCTATGATAGCGGTGATCTGATCAATTGGACTGGCAATCAGGTCAATTCAGCTCTCTGGGAGTTCACGGAATACACCAATGCTGACGGCACTCCAAGCTATTACTATGAACTGGAAAACACTGCTTACGCAGGAAAGTATCTCGTTCCTCAGTCAGAAGGTATTATATCCGATCAACCTGTTGGTATTAACCTGAACGGACGCAAGGCGGGCTTTGACTACACCTCCATCGTTGCGTGGGATGATGATGCATATGCATACTCCGGCCTGAAAATTGTACGGAATGTGGATGGTTCTCTCAAGGCCGTTACCTGCCCGCTTGATGAAGCTGACGATTTCCATTTCGCGGTGATAGTACCTCCTGTGGAACCTCCTGAGGGAGAATCAGCCCCTGTTACGACAGTAGAGACAGTAGACAACAATGAGCATGGAATCAGCATAAAGATGATTGATTTCGATAACCCGATTGATAATGAGCGAGATATAGTACAAACATCTTTCTTTGGTAGAAAGAAATGGGATGCGAATCACGCATTTGAAGCGGAAACAGGGCTGGTATCTACTGATTTGACAGACGGTTATCCGAATGTCAAGGCAAATACCGAAATGCACGATCACAGCCTGTCAGAGCTCTTCAACAATATGACTTCTGCCAATCACCTGTTCATTCAGAGTGTCTATAATGAAAGTGGCTATTTCGAATATGACAGCACCCAGAACTTTGCGCATTTTAATCAAACTGGAGATAATGCCGGGAACTTTACTGTATATAATCAGCTTGGTGCAATTGGAACTTCTACCACTAATACCAGGGTACATGGCCAGTTCATGCCTTTTAACGACATCAGTGCTGAGACCGGATATGCGCATGATAATCAGGGTAATTTGATTAGAAACCTGCGAGATATCAAAGGAAACGAGCTTCCGGACACAGATCCGCGCAAGGGCGAGCCTTTATACTCGATTCCTCAGAAGCAAGCTAATTATTACTATGGCATGGAACTTTCTGCCGTATTTACTCAGACACCTGATGGCGTGGACGACTGGGGACATGACATCATCTTCGAATTCACCGGAGACGATGACTTCTGGTTCTACGTTGACGGTGAACTGGTGCTGGATCTTGGAGGCGTTCACAGTGCCATAGGCGGAACTGTGAACTTCAGAACAGGTGATGTGAAATGTAATGACACCGAAACAACGCTCTATAAAATCTTCAAGAGCAATTATCAGGCACGCGGGCTGGATGTTTCCAAGGTCGACGAGCTATTCGTCACAAAGACAGTGGATGGAAAAACTGTCCATGTCTTTAATGATTACACCACACATGAGATGAAGATGTTCTACATGGAGCGAGGTGCTGGCGCATCCAACCTTAAGATGCGTTTCAATCTGGCTTCCGTAAAGCCGGGAACAGTAGAACTGTCCAAAAAGCTCAAGGGCGTTGATAATGAATCGAATAAACTGATCCAGTATCCTTATCAGATATGGTATCAGACAGCTGAATACGAGAAAAATGAGGACGGTACATACAAGCTTGACGATAATGGTAACCGAAAAATAAAAACATATAACACTCCTGTTCTGCTGGAGCAGCCAGCGTCGAACTCTGATCTGACCGGACAGGTAAATGTCGTATATAAGGGAACAAATACACTGATTCCTTATAAGGAATCAATGGAGATAGGAGGAATAACATACAATAACGTATTCCTGCTTAAAGCCGGCGAGGAGGCAGTGATCAACTTCCCTGAGGATACCTACCGTTATAAGATCGTCGAATGCGGTGTGGATACTGCGGTATATAATCATGTTTACATAAACGGCGATAAGCCTGAAAATGAAATCTTTGGGAAACCATACAATAATACGGATGGGTGTGATGAGTGGGATCCTGCAAGCGGACCGGAACCACTTCCTGATGAGACTACAACATATGAAGGGTCTAACCGGTCGGATTATGGCATTACGTATGATACAACACAGAATCGTCCAAGAGTAGAGTACACAAACGAAGTCCCTCATGGTGTCATGCGTACATTATCATTAAAGAAGAAGCTTTACGATTCAGACGGCAAGCCACTTAGTGAGGAAGCGGTTGCAAATGTCAAAGATGAGTTTTCTTTCAGACTGTATCTTGGCAATGAGTTTGCGGACCAGAGCAAGCTGCTTCCGGCGGACATGTACACTTATTACGTTAAGGGACCGGATGGTAATTACTGCAAATGGGATAAAGAAAGCAAGAAATTTGTATCACTTAATGCAGAAACGTTTGAGGCGTTTAAAGAGCTGAGTGAAGCTGATCAGCGTGCCGGAACTTTTACAACATCGATGTATGGCGCAATCTCAAAGATTCCTGCTGGTTATACAGTAGAGGTACGCGACCTGGTCGTCGGTACTAAATATAAGATAGAAGAGCCTGATCGCGAGATCCCTAAAGGATACACCCGCAGGGACAGTGACGGTTATGTACGCACGGATCTGCCTGATGGACCCGTTGTATATTATACTGAAGATGGAACGTATGGGCGTCATCCTGCGGAGAGCAACACATTCACAGCAGAACCTATCAGTGACACTATCACTGACAAAACTGAATCGCCGGTAATTGAGATCCGTAACCAGGAGGGCTGGGGACTGACAGCGAAAAAGGAATGGACAGATAAGGACTTCGTGACACATTATCCGATCTATATGGCAGTTTATCTGGACAATGGAGATCTTATAGACGGAACCGTTCGCAGGCTGAATACCGGCGTGACAGAGGTCTATTGGTTCTTTGAAGACCTGAAGTTAGGCGGTGAAGAGCCACATACATTTGATGAATTCATCGTTCGTGAGGTTATACTGGACAATCCTAAAGTGAATGACAGCACCGGAGAAGTGACGGAATATGACAACATTACACCTGTTAACGAGGGTGGAAGTATCAGAGTCATAGGCACGACGCACAGTGACACTGAAGGAACTGAGTATAATTATACCGTTAACTATCAGACCGGCGATTCAACCGGGAAAAATGCAAACATCCGGACCGACATCGTAACGAATACCAGACCTGGTATTCAAATCTATAAGACGGATTGGAACGAAGAAAACTACCTGTCCGGCGCGGAATTCACGCTTAAGGATTCCGGCGGACATGATGTGGGCCACGAGATATATACTTCCGACAGCAATGGCCTGGTGACTACAGCTTATCTGAGCGAAGGGACTTTCACCCTGGACGAGATCAAGACCCCGTTCGGGTATGCGGCGCTTGACAAGCCAATCACTATCAATGTGACGACAACGGAGCCGAGTAGCTATGATCTGATAGTAACATCAGGAAGCACTATTTACTATATTACGCTGAGCGGGCCTGAGGGCTTCTATACAACAACTCCGGCGACTGAATCTTCCATGGCGCGTATCACTGTAAAGAACCGCCGTGTACAGGAACTGAAAGTTGTAAAGGTAGGCGTTGGCGGCAGCATGAGGACTCCATTAAGCGGCGTTCATTTTGCGCTTTATGATCAGGTCAGAGACAGTGAAGGAAATGTTCGTCCGGCTTATAACCCAAAGAGCGGCTACGATGATATTGTGACAAGCAGTGACGGTATTCTTGAGGATATCAATATGAGCCTCGGAACAGGCACATATTATCTGAGGGAGAAGGCTGCTCCAAGCGGTTATAAGAAGCTGGCGGAAGATTTGTGCTTCACAATCAACAGGACAGGAACTGTAACGATCAACAACGCCGGATATGCGAACTGGCTGACCATGGAAACTTCTGATTCGGGCGAGGTTTCATATCAGATAGGAGTTGAAAACACGCCTCTTGGTATCACGGTACGTAAGACAGATGAAAAGGACAATTCACTGCCTGGATCAAAATTCGTACTGTACAGGAAGAACGATGAAGGAAGCTTTGTTCTTGTCACCGGTTACGGGCTCGGCGAAAAAGGCGAGATAGATCTGACAGATAAAGTAGAAATGACCTTTAACGGAATGGCTAATGGCATTTATCAGTTATCAGAGTCTGAAGCTCCTCCTGGATATGTCATTCTTACGAAAGACGTTTACTTTAACGTATCCAATGGAGCAGTAACGCTTACCGATAAAGATGGTGTAGAAAAAACGTATTCTGATGTATCGCTGCTGGACAATAACACTACCATAGCAGTGAAGAATACGCCTGGTGCTTCTCTGCCAAATGCCGGCGGCCCGGGCACCAAGCTGTTCTACATCTTCGGTACTATACTTACGGCAGGCTGCGCGATACTTCTGATAGCGCGCAGACGTGTTGGAGCCGGTGCAGGAAAGCGATCCTGAAAGTGATAACAGACGGATAACATAAAAATCGGCGCTTGTCATGAATGAGAAGGCCCCCGGAAGATTGACTTCCGGGGGCTGTTTCATTTCAGGATTTGTTTTGTTTGATGGCTGGTGCCGGCCTGTTGTTTGCCGCTGTCCTACAGTCCGCACTTAGCAACGTATGTGACATCTGCAGGGAGACCGAGGTCTCTGTCTGTCACAGGCTCGAAACTCCATCTAGGAGCAGTAGGTCTTATAGCCCACATAACAGCATAGAAGTTGAACATTACAATGCCGTAGTTGAGCAGTCTGTCCGCTTCGGATGTCATGTCATCAGGCAGACCTATCAGTGAAATCTGATCGTTGTCGACTATGATCCTGTAAGGCTGCAGGTTCTGGAACGACTGTGCGTGGGCAATGGCTCTGAGTCCGTCCTCGAGTTCGTTGTACCAGAGATCGGTGTCAATGTCCTGACCGAATTTGTAACCGTCAGTCATCTCATCAAGGGACTTCTTAGGAGCTTTCTTTTCATTGTTATCAGGATCTCTGTAACCGAAAGCAACTACACATGCCACGACTTTGTCTGTATCTTCACCCAGAGCCTTTTTAGCTTCGTCAGCGTCGTTGATCGTCTGCCAGCATGCAGCCAGCCCGAGCTCAGTCATCTTGAGGGTAAGTCCCTGAGCAATATATCCCGCATTTTCAAGGTAATGATCCGCTACTTCAGAGTAAATTACCATATATGCAGGAGCCTTTATACAGAAGCCATTATAACCGACACTATGCTTCAGCTCATCCCATACAGTACCGATATAAAACTTAAGTTCTGTTTCGATTTCATCGACGAGATTACTCTCATCCTCTTCATAATATTTCAGCAACTCAGTCAGAACGTCGTCTTCGACCTTTCTTTCCGAGAATCCTCTGCAGGAGTTTCTCTTCTTAACTATGTCCTCATAATATTCCATTTTTACACCCCGTCCGTATTCATGAATGTACAGTTAAAAATTATCCAACAAAGATTGTATCATTCGTATAACTGATTTTCAATCCATACCATATTTATGTATAGAGACAAGTGTGCTACAATATATATTGATAAATAATGGACGTTTATGTGTCCGGAAAACAAAAGTGGGAGGATCGATATGCTTAAGAATTTCAAAGAAATGGCTGAACTGGTAAAGGCAAACCCTGTAAAGAAGAGAATCGTTCTCTGCTGCGCCCATGATGAGCATTCACTGGATGCTGTCTACGAAGCGTTCAAAGAGGGTATCGTTGAGCCTGTATTTGTAGGTAAGGAAGAGGAAATCAAGTCAATCTGCGCAGAGCACGGATTCGATTTCGGAGATGTTACGATCTACAACGAAGACGACGATGTAGAAGCTGCAAAGAAAGCAGTCGCACTTATCCGTGAAGGCAAGGGAGACTTCCTGATGAAAGGCCGTATGCAGACAGCTGACCTTCTCAGACAGGTAGTAAATAAGGAAACAGGTCTTCAGGTAGGAAAGATCATGTCACACGTAGGCCTCTTCCAGGTACCGAATTATCATAAAGTAGTAGTACTTACAGACGGTGGAATGCTTCTTCAGCCGGATCTCGAGCAGAAGGTAAAGATCATCAACAACGCAGTTGATGTACTTCACGCTCTCGGCTATGAAGATCCTAAGGTTGGCGTTATGTGTGGAGCCGAAGTTCTCAACAAGAAGGCTCAGGAATCTGTAGACGCTGCAGCACTTAAGGAAATGAATCAGAATGGCGAAATCACCGGATGCACGGTTGAGGGACCTATTTCTTACGATATCGCTCTGAGCAAGGAGATTGCGGAGTTCAAGAAGTTTGACAGCCCTGTTGCGGGTGAAGTTGATGCAATGATCATGCCTTCAATGGCAACAGGAAACATGGTAGGTAAGTCCTGGACTGTCAGCAGCAACGGAATGATGGCCGGCATTATCGTAGGAGCAAAGGCGCCTATCGTTCTTACATCGAGAGGCTCCAGTGCAGAAGAAAAATTCTATTCAATCGTTCTTGCTGCAGCAGCTTCTGTATAAATAAATGTAAAGACTGCTTTACACAACCAATCCGCTGAAATGTAAAGAAAACTTTACACAACAACTTGCTATAACGTAAAGATTGCTTTACATATCCAGCCTGCTACAATGTAAAGAATACTTTACGTGGGGTGTTGAATTATGACTACATGGAAAGATACTTATCCGAGACCTCAGATGGTAAGGGACAAATGGCTGAGTCTTGACGGACAATGGACGTTCAGTATCAAAAAAACAAATGAAGCAGGCATTCCTGAAAAGCCTACGGTTATAAATGTACCTTTCTGTCCGGAAAGCATGCTGTCGGGACTCAACAGGATCACCCGCAAGGATGAACTCATGCTGTATGGCCGCAGCTTTACAGTCCCGGAAGAGTGGGAGGGCATGAGGCTGATCCTGCACCTTGGCGCTGTAGATCAGACTGCAAAGGTGTACATTGACAGTAAACTCGTAGGCTCTCACGAAGGCGGATATCTGCCGTTCAGTTTCGATATAACTGATCTGCTCAAAGAAGATGAGGAAAAGCACAGCGTGATCGTAGAAGCTCGTGACAACCTCGATCACAGGTATCCGTGGGGCAAGCAGAAGTACAAGAACGGGGGTATGTGGTATACTCCTGTGTCCGGTATCTGGCAGAGTGTCTGGCTTGAGCCTGTGCCTGAAAAGCATATTACATCTCTTACTATAAACAACGGACTGGACTGGGTCGAAATAAAAGCGTACGGCATCACAGAAGGCACGCTTGAACTTTGCGGCAAAACGTATGAGCTTGCTGAAGAAGCTGAGGCAGAAGGTCCATGCGCATCTGTCCATATAGATATCGATGAGCCTGAGCTGTGGACACCTGAAGATCCGCATCTTTACGAGTTCAGTATAAAGAGCGGTGAGGACAGCGTCGGATCATACTTCGCGCTGCGTACTCTGAGCGTAGAAGATAAAGGCGGATGCACGAGGCTGTGTCTCAATGGCGTTCCTTATTTCTTCAATGGAGTGCTGGATCAGGGTTACTGGCATGACGGGATCTATACACCTTCATCACCGGATAAATATGCAGAAGATATCCTGGCCATGAAGTCTCTCGGATATAACACTCTGAGAAAGCATATCAAGATTGAGCCTGAAATCTTCTACTATGAGTGTGACAGGCTTGGAATGGCTGTGTTCCAGGATATGGTGAACAACTCGGACTACTCATTCATGAGAGACTCAGTTCTTCCGATGGCCGGAAGACAAAAGCTTGACGATAAGGAATTACACGATGATCCTGAAACCAGAAGGATATTCCTTGAATCCATGGAAGGGACGGTAAAAGCACTACGCAATCATCCGTCGATCTGCTACTGGACTATCTTCAACGAAGGATGGGGACAGTTCGATGCAGACTCTGCGTATGACAGGCTGAAGGAACTTGACAGCTCCAGGTTCATAGACAGCACATCCGGATGGTTCTGGCAGAACAAGAGTGACGTCGACAGCTATCATGTCTACTTCAGAAAAGCCGACCTGACACCTGGAAGCAGACCTCTGGTATTGAGCGAGTTCGGCGGATATGCCTGCAAGCTGCCGGGTTATTACTACGGCGGAAGAAGAGCATACGGCTATAAAAAATGCGCGGACAGAGCAGCTCTTCAGAAAGAGATAACGCGCCTGTATAAAGAGGAGATAGAACCT
>JBGUVT010000179.1:0-7181 GCA_045220485.1 Anaerovoracaceae bacterium
AACGTAAAAGCGAAAAACGACGCTTTTACAGAACACCCCCATCAAAGTTAAAGGGAGGGGTCAGACCCCAAAAGAAGTTAAAGGGCCTATTTGTATAATTAATTCATAACGATGTCATAGAAGGGGACTAAGCTGAAGAAACGTGTAGGAGTCAAACTTCGACTCTCCTAGTGCGCGACAGATTCATCTCCCGATATACTTCGACACCTTACATTTCGCGAAAGCAGTCCTCATTCAAAGCGGTTTTGAATGAGATATCTTTATGATATGCCTATAACTATTTATTATCATACTATAATGTGTTTTTAATATAATATACTTGATTCATAAGGCCTTCTTATAACCAATTATTATCTATAAGAATTAGGAGAATATCTATGAGAAAGACACTTATAATTATATTATCATGCTTGCTTTCGCTTTTTCTTGTATCGTGCGGGGGGAATTCCGATTCTGTAGAGCAAGAGCCAACTTACCAAAGTAGCGATCTTGCGTGGTATGAAATGTTAGGCGATTGGGAACAAGTAAACGGTGATAACTACTTAGAACTCTATGATGATGATACATTCTACGATAGTAGATATGACCTTAGTGGCACTTGGGGAGAAAGTGATGGTGAAGGGGACGTGGCCTTTTATTATGATGAAGTTCCGAGCTTCATCATAGATCAAGGATGGGATGAAGCTGAACAATACTATGAATGGTATTCGTATGACTATAGTCAAGATGTTCTGTTTGATTCTGAGACAAATGAAGCAAAATGGAGAAAGCAATAAATGCTCGATCGTGTCGGTATTGCAGGATTCAGATATAGGGTATAATAACAAAAGAACAGATTTACACAATAATCCAAAGTTTAATTGCAGAAGATGGAGAAGCAAATATGAGCAAGAGATGTCCTAAATGCGGATATGAAGGTAACTCAAAGTTCTGTCCAGAGTGCGGGGCGGAGATGATCGAAAAAGAAAAAGAAGATAAGGTTGAACCAGCAAAAGAAGATCTGGTTATTTCGAGCGAACCGCAGTTGAAGAGTCCTTCAAAAAAGGGGGTGCGGACTTGGTCTAGGAGAAAGAAAATTTTTGCAGGCATAGGAATCTTTTTTCTCGCTTTTATCGTGATTTGCGTAATAGTTGCAATCAATATACCGCAAGAAAACCTTGATAATATGCAAAAGCAGCAGGTTGATGAGGACGAAAGAGCAAACTACTCATATATTTCCTCTATAGAATCCTGCGGATTTGTCGTTGATAATACGGATATAAAACTTCTTATTAATAAACGGGTCAATGGTTTTTTTGGATTTGATGATTTAGAAAATGTAAATTATGGGATCAGAATGTTTAGTTATGAGCCAAGCAAAGACTCACTTATAAAAGAAGATGGCAAAGAGCGAAATTTAGACAATGAAGCCGAAGCACTGCGAAGCATTGAAATAGAAGATAATTCTGCAACAGATGTAAGTGATATTGAAGATTATGAAATAGCTGGCTGTAAATGTAAGGTTTTCACTTGCATAAAAGATGGCTATCTTTATAAAGAATATGTTATTGACCCCAATAAAGAAGACTATATGGTTGTCGCCGATGTTCGGTCATTTAATGCTGATGATATAGACATAATTGCTGGAATGGTTGAGTCAATGAAGAAAGCCGAAGAAGATTCCAAAGCCGAAGAAGATTCCAAAACTGTTGAGCAAGAACCAGCGAAAAAAGAAACTGACACCTCAGTCTCTTCTTCAAAGAACTCTAATAATTCTGTCAATACGAAAAAGAGAGAGAATAGTGATATGGATGATGATGAAATATTCATGGTCATGGCTCTCGCTGAAAAGGAAATTAAAAATAATCTCACATACGATGCAAAAAAGGCAAAGTTCTCGCACCAACCTGAAGATTGGTATATGTCGGAACAGGATGGCTACTATACAGTTATGACGACCTTTGAAGCCCCTAACGAGTACGGCACGATGCAGAAAGCCGGAGCCGTAGTGTCCTTTACTGTAACATCAAAAAGTGATGACAGCTGGGGGTATAAGAACGCAGATGTTTATATAGAATGGAAAGAATAATAATTAAAAGATGATTGAGGAGGATTAAAAAGACCTCCTTTTTCATTGTCGCAAAAACGATGTTGAAATAAGGTATAATAGCAAGAGAACCGATTCAAACAATAATCCAAAGTCATAAATGAGTTGCTAGACAATGGCATATATCAAAAGACATAGTTTCGGAAGCCTATAAAAAAGAGTGCCCATGAGTGAAAAACGTACTAGTAAATACATTAGCCTCATTCTTCGACATCATCCTGAGGTCATTGGCATCTCCCTCGATGAACATGGCTGGGCTGTTGTCGATGATCTGATCAGAGGCGTTAATAAGACGCATCCTTTGGACATGGAATCTCTTGAGAGGATAGTTGCTCAGGATGAAAAGCAGCGCTATTCCTTCAATGAGGACAAAACTCTCATCAGAGCCAATCAGGGACATTCGATCCCGGTCGATGTAGAACTGCCTGAAGTGATACCTCCGGCGGTTCTTTATCATGGGACGGGACTAAAGTATAAGAAATCCATAGATGCAGAGGGACTCATTCCGAAGTCAAGGCTGTACGTACATCTATCAGGAGATGCAGATACAGCCAGGAAAGTAGGGCAGAGACATGGAAAGCCGGTCATTTATACTGTAGATGCAGCAGCAATGCATGCAGACGGTTACACATTCTACCGGTCGGTTAATGGGGTCTGGCTGACCAAGAAAGTCCCTGCGAAATATCTTAATGAATCACATAATACAGGGAGAACCAGATGAAACGAGGTGACGGTTTGCATATGGTAAGGAGGATTTGCTTAGCGCTCATGATGGCAGTGTTACTGATACTTGGTGTCGGATGCGGCAGCACAGGATCGAGTGAACCGGTCGGGGAAGAACCCGAAGTACAGGAAGAAGCGGAGCAATCCGGACAGCCTGCCGGTGATGCTTCGGTATACAGCGCATACAGGGACGTGCTGCTCGGGAATGAGTCTGCGATCAAGGATTATTACTGGCAGCTGGACAGCAACAATGAGCTATACGATGAATATACATTTGACGATGACGGTAATGTGATCCCTTCTGATGAAAGCACCAACAAGTGCATCGCTTTCGCGGACATCAACGACGACGGGACCGAGGAGTTGCTCTTCATGTCGGCGGATGACGTAGCGTTCGCAAATCTGCACATCTATACATATAATGCTGATCTGCATGAGGCGATCGAGATCGAATATGATTGTAAGACCCAATACGGCAGCGAGCTGGGGTATATGAGCGATATTTATGTTGCCGGCGGGTCCAGATACATGGTCTTCACGGGTACAGAACCGGGGACACTGTACATGGCGCATATCATCAGTGACGAGACGGCATTCAGTGATATGATCGAGTTCAAATTCACTCCGGACGGCGAATTTATAAGGAACTGGACCGCGAGCAATAAATATTCTTACTATGATAAAAGCGACGTTTACTATCTCAACGATGAGGAAGTGTCCGGAGAAGAGGGAAGTAACTACTTCGTGCAGGCCGGGAAGAATTACGGCGAACTCATCATGTTCAGCGGATATACAGACGTAATGAGCGTGTTTGAGCATGTTAAGAGCGACAGCCCGGTAGCAATGTGCTTCGATGATGCGATGGCCTGGCTCGACTCCAGAATAGAGGATTGATAGATGGAACAGGAGAATGCGTTATGATGACCCCTGAAATTAAGCTTATGAATGGCATCGAACTGCCGGGCATAGGATTCGGCACATATAAGGCGGGGGAAAAGAGTTTTGAGGCTGTGTGCGCGGCGCTTGATGCCGGCTACAGGCTCATAGACACCGCTTCGGTGTACGGCAATGAAAGAGAAGTGGGAGAAGCTGTAGCTTCATGCAATGTCCCCCGCGAAGAGCTGATAATCACCACTAAGGCGTGGAGGACCCAGCTCGGATATGACAATGTGCTCCGGGCATACGAGCAGTCTCTGAAGAAGCTGAAAATGGACTACGCTGACATCTATCTGCTTCACTGGCCGGCCAGAGATTATAAGGTCGACAGAGACAGCTGGCGGGCGATGGAACGCCTGTACGACGAAGGCCTGGTAAAGGCAGTCGGTGTCAGTAATTACCTTACGCACCATCTCGAAAACCTGCTCGCGGTCTGCAATGTAGCGCCTATGCTGGACCAGATAGAGTTCCACCCGGGATACACTCAATGGGACACTGTATCATTTGCACAATCTCATGGGATATGCGTGGAGGCATGGAGCCCGTTTGCCAGGGGCAGGCTCAACGAAAATGCACTGCTTGTGGCGCTTGCAGAAAAGTATAATGATTCAGTACAGACGATCTGCCTCAGTTTTGCGTGTCAGTGCGGGGTGATCCCACTGCCTAAATCCACTGACCCAGGTAGGATAAAACAGAACCTTGAGTTGATCAGACTGGATGAGAATGACATTGAGAAGATACAGGCAATGCCTCAGACCGGCTGGTCAGGGCATGACCCTGATGTAGCACCGGAAAAAGACGTGCAGGTACCGGACTAAAAGGACCGGAAAGAGACAAGACATAAGATAGGGTGAAGCAGATGATAGATGCAAAAGAAGCAAAACAGAGGCTTATAGCCGGTAATCAGAAGTACATTGGTGCGGTTACACCTCATGGTGATATTTCACCTGAGATCCGCAAAGAAACGGCTGAGAACGGTCAGCATCCGTATGCTATAGTCGTTACATGCTCGGATTCGCGCGTAATACCGGAGAGCATATTCTCCGCAGGCATAGGCGAGCTGTTCGTGGTAAGAGTAGCCGGCAATGTCATAGACGATCACCAGCTCGGAAGCATCGAGTACTCGGCAGACCATCTGGGCACCAAGCTCATACTTGTGCTTGGTCATACAAAATGCGGAGCAGTCGATTCAGCTATAAAAGGCCATGCCGGCGGATTCATCGACTCGATCATAAAGGACATTGAGCTTGCTATAGGCGACGAAAATGATCCTTATAAGGCAAGCTGTCTCAACGTGAAGCACGGAGTGGAGGTCATAAGGCATGAACTGGAGATCCATCCGGTGCACGATCCAGAGGGCCTGGTGGTCGCCGGAGCGATATATAATATAGACGATGGAAGGGTGGAATTTCTTGACTGATTCAATGAAAGTTTACGTTCTTGTAGATAATAATGACGGAGCAGGCCTCAAAGGTGAATGGGGCCTTTCATTCTATATTGAATATGCGGATAAGACGGTGCTGCTTGATGCGGGCCTCTCGCCGCTGTTTGCGGTGAACGCGGAGAAAATGGGGCTCGATCTCAATCGGGTCGATCTTGCCGTTCTTTCGCATGCTCATGATGACCATGCAAACGGACTGGACAGATTCTTTGAACTGAATGATCACGCTAAGCTTTATGTTGCGCAGGGATGCGATGAGAACTGCTACGACAGATACGGCATACGCTTCAAGTACGCGGGAGTTCCGCGCGGCATAATGACCCGTCATGCAGACAGGATCGTAAAGGCCGATCCTGACATGTTTATAGCAGAGGGCATAAGACTGCTCGGTCACAGCACTCCGGGACTTGAAAAGCTTGGCAGGATGGAGAAGATGTATCTTAAGCAGGGATTCTTGCGGTACGTTCCGGATGACTTCAGCCATGAGCACAGCCTGGTATTTGAGATGGGCGATGGAGTCGTAGTCTTCAACAGCTGCTCCCACGCAGGCGCTGATAATATAATAAACGAAGTGATGCAGGCATATCCCGGCAAAAGGATCATCGCTATGATCGGAGGCTTTCATCTGTTCAACAAGAGCGATGACTATGTCAGAGCCTTTGCCCGTCGGGTAGGAGATACCGGCGTCGAGGCTGTATATACCGGCCACTGCACCGGACAGAAAGCCTGGGACATAATGCACGATGAACTTGGCGACAAGGTGCATGCACTGCAGACCGGCCTTGTGTTCGAGCTCTGACATAGGCTGCGAAGCCCTTGATATAAGCAAACGGGAGAAATTGTTTAGATGAAATATACCGGAATGACATTCAGACCTCCGTTCGAGGCAAAATCATTGCTCCTGCAGGTAACGACAGGCTGCTCTCATAACAAGTGCTCATTCTGCACCATGTACAGAGATGTCCCGTTCGGTGTGGAGTCTATGGAGCAGATCGAAAAGGATCTGACCGAAGCCAGGGCATTTGCACCGGGCGCAAGGAGGGTGTTCCTCGAGAACGGCGACCCGTTTGCACTCAGCGCAAATAAGCTGGAGGAGATAGCTCTGAAGATACACGAATATCTGCCGTACGTGCAGACTATTGCCATGTATGCGTCGATCAACAACATACGCGGCAGCTACTGCGGAGATCCTTAACAAGACCACTCCGTATCTCATTTTCACAGGTACTATACATGCGGATCCGGGCTGTCCGCTTTACGACGATATACAGTCAGGCAGATTCATCGAGCCGACGATCGGCGAACACATAGACGAGGAAGAGCTCTTCCTTCAGATGCTCGAGCTGGACAACTGCCTGTATTTCGGACTGCATCCGTCCAATGTGGTGAGAATGCAGGGCTGGCTCCCGAGAGACAAGGAAGCTATGCTGTATGAGGTTAGACAGACCAGGACCCGCCTCGCAAGACGTCTTGACGAGAGACCTGTGAGATATGGCGAAGGAGCGATCTTTATATAAAAAATATTAGCGGAAAAGAGGGAGATAACGCTATGAATATACTTGTGCTTAACGGCAGCCCGAGGCCAAAAGGTAACACAGCACAGATGATAAACGCATTCCGCGAAGGCGCTGTGGCTTCGGGCAATAAAGTCGATGTAATAAATGTTTGCAGGAAGAAGATCGCCGGCTGTCTCGCGTGTGAGTACTGTCACACCAAAGGCAACGGACAGTGTGTGCAGAAGGATGACATGCAGGAGGTATACGATCTGCTCAAAGATGCAGAGATGCTCGTGCTTGCTTCACCTGTGTATTATCACGGATTGTCCGGGCAGCTGAAGTGCACGATAGACCGCTTCTATGCAGCCGCATATCCTGAAAAACCGGCGCATTTAAGCAAAGTGGCGATGTTCCTCAGTTCTGGAGATCCGGACATGTATGACGGAGCCATGTTCTCATATAATGGGGACTTTCTTGGGTACCTCAAGCTCGAGGATAT
>JBGUVT010000180.1:0-12177 GCA_045220485.1 Anaerovoracaceae bacterium
CCTATGACCGGAACAACGCTTTCCGCTTAAACGGAACGATGCTTTCCTAAAGCCGGACAGGTGCTGGAAAAAGGCCCGTAATCTTCACTACCCGGGACCACGCATTGCTGTTGCCCTCCCTGTTTTCTCTCTTCAACTATTTCCTGCCAGGGCAGCTTTCCGTTCCCGGCTCTGCCAGACATATGTAAAGTTTTATAATGGCTTCTGTAAAAAACCCCTCACTTATCAGAAGGAAAATCCGCAAAATGTAAGTACCAGACATGAAAAAATACAAAATCTTTTTTGATAGCTTCTATTTGCCTTCCTGTACTTCGAAGGAAAAAACTCCTTCTACTAATCCCAAAGTAAAAGGGGCAATAGGAAACCTATTTTCAAAATAATTTATGAAAAATTTATATTTTCCCCGCTGAAAGCCACGTACTTCCGCCTGTTTCTCCCGGACTAAATCTGTACCGAATCTGCGACCACTTTTTAAAATGCATATGCTTTTCCCCTCATATACCCCAGAAAAAAACAGTTCTAATGGATTGCCTGAGTATGGATTTGTTTAATTCTTTTCTGTCCCTGCAGGCATAAAAAAAAGCAGCCCGAAGGCTGCTGTCATAAAAATCAATATTGGGTAGCAAACGACCCGCTATCACTGTCTTTCAATTCACGTTACAATACTTCATCTTCAATCTCCGTTGCGGTTTGCGTCATTTCCGTAACTTCCGGTTCCTTCAGCTGCCATCATGTATTTCATATCCGGTTCTGGCGTATAATATGAGATTTCCGGCTTATCCTGCGTAAATTTCGCGGGTCCGATTCCAAAGAATCGTTCAAAGAAGGTTTTCAGCTTATCAATGACGCTCTGTTTCTTTTTTGCCCTGCCGCCTCCTCCAAAGCGTGAGACCGGTGGCATCAGCTTGTCAATATCTGTTCCGGTTGTCTTGATTTCTCCATCACGGAAGGCATTTTCCAGGAATTTACGGGTCTCCGGCTCCTTCAGTTTTTCCTCCCGGATAATCTCCATCAGCTGGCGTTCGCGCTCCACCGTTACGTACTCCTGCCATTCTCCCATCACATCATCTACTTCATTGATACCTGAGATAAAGTTCTCGATCAGAGCCTTTTTGCTGCGCAGTTCCGGACTGGCATCGATGGCCTTCCGGATCGTAATCAGCACTTCCTTGTCCTCGCAGTGGGTATCGTGGTATTTCTTGACCAGCAGCAGGATATAATCAATGTTGATCTCAATCTGGCGGATCAGTTCGACCTCAAACACCACATCATCCGTGATGTCCTCCAGATCCTTACCTCCACGCTTCTTTCTCCATTCATCCCGCAGGTCCTGATATCTTCCCAGGTAGTCCTGCAGATCCCGCTCGGAAATGATTTCTTTTCCTTTAAACTCATCAAAGGAGGTCAGAAGGTTTCGCATCCGAAGAAGAGCACCAAAGAGAACGATAAAATCCTTTTGATTCTGCTCGCCGATGATCTGAGGTTCAGACAGCGGAAACTTCGATGTCAGTTCGTCGATCATGTCCACATAGCCGGGGTGCGGCTTATCTTCCATATCAACGTAACCGTGATAATATTCCGCAAACTTCCTGAGCAATACAACGCCGCCGGCATTCTCATCCCCGAACAGGGAAATAGCAGCGTCCACCCGCTTCTGCAGATTGCGAAAGCAGACGATATTACCAAAGGTCTTAATACTGTTAAGGATGCGATTGGTCCGGCTGAAGGCCTGGATCAGGCCGTGCATCTTCAGGTTCTTATCCACCCAGAGGGTATTCAAAGTCGTTGCGTCAAATCCGGTCAGAAACATGTTGACCACGATCAGCAGATCCAGCTCCTTATTTTTCATCCGGAGCGAAACATCCTTATAATAGTTCTGGAAACGGTCCCCGTCCGTGGAATAATTGGTATGGAACATTTTGTTATAGTCGCGGATCGCGGTATCCAGAAAATCCCTGCTGGTCTGGTCAAGTGCGCTGGTATCTTCACTGTTTTCCTCATCCAGGAGATCAGCGTCAGGCTCCGCCTCGTTCGCTCCATAACTGTAAATCGTGGCGATCCGCAGCTTCTTTGTCGGATCCTGAGCCATCTGTTTCTGGAATTCCCGGTAATAGAGCCTCGCCATCTGAACAGAAGCTACACAGAAAATAGAATTAAACCCGCTGATCCGCTGCTTCTGCTTCACCTCCTCCACTGCGCCATTGGATCCGGCGGCAACATCGGAAATATTCATCAGGGAGTTGAAAAGATAAGTCTTGTCTCCCCGATAGGTTTTCTGATCGAAATGGTCCAAAATATATTTCGTGACAAGCTCGATCCGCTTTGGCGCTATAAAAGCCTTCTCACGGTCGATGTCCCAGACATCCTTATCGTCAATGTCCGGGTCTGTGTCCATCGTCTTGATATAGTCCACCCGGAAGGGCAAAACATTCTTATCGTTGATGGCATCCACGATCGTGTAGCTGTGAAGGCGGTCTCCAAAAGTCTGCTCCGTCGTAAAGAACTGCGGATTGCGCACCGCCCCGGTATTCAAGGGAAAGATCGGAGTCCCCGTAAAGCCAAAAAGATGATATTTCCGGAAGCTCCTGACGATAGCGCTGTGCATGTCGCCAAACTGGCTGCGGTGGCATTCGTCAAAGATGATGACCACATGCTTCTGATAGACAGGGTGCCCTGGGTTCTTTTTGATAAAAGTAGACAGCTTTTGAATCGTGGTGATAATAATATGGGCATTATCATCCTCCAGCTGCCGCTTCAGGACCACAGTACTGGTATTGCTGTTGGCGGCTCCCTTCTCAAACCGGTCGTACTCCTTCATGGTCTGATAGTCCAGATCCTTGCGGTCTACCACGAACAGCACTTTATCTATATAAGGCAGCTGAGATGCCTGACGGGCTGTCTTGAAGGAAGTGAGCGTCTTCCCGGAACCGGTCGTGTGCCAGATATATCCGCCGCCGGCGACTGATCCGTATTTCCTGTAATTATTGGCGATTTCGATTCGATTCAGGATTCGCTCCGTCGCTGTGATCTGATATGGACGCATGACCATCAGCATATTTTCAGAAGTGAAGATACAGTACTTGATCAGTATATTCAGGATCGTATGCCGGGCAAAGAATGTTTTTGTAAAATCGATCAGGTCCGGGATAACATGGTTCTTTGCGTCTGCCCAGAAGCAGGTGAATTCAAAGCTGTTGCTGGTCTTTTCCTTCTTCTGTCTGCCGGAATTCGCATCCTTAATGGCATTAAAGCGGGTGCTGTTGGAGTAGTATTTGGTGTTGGTCCCGTTACTGATTACAAAAATCTGTACATACTCAAAAAGCCCGGATCCCGCCCAGAATGAATCCCTCTGGTAGCGATTGATCTGATTGAAGGCTTCCCGAATCGCCACCCCGCGACGCTTCAGCTCTACATGGATCATCGGAAATCCATTCACAAGAATTGTCACATCATAGCGATTATCATGCCTCGCGCCTTCCTCCCGACTGACGGCATACTGATTGATCACCTGCAGCAGGTTGCTGTGGATATTCTTTTTATCGATCAGTGTAATATTCTTGGTAGTGCCATCGTCGCGCTTAAGAACCTGTACATGGTCTTCCTGGATCTTGCGGGTCTTTTCCACAATATGCTCATTCGGATTTGCCAGACAGTCCTTGAAAAACCGATCCCATTCAGAGTCTGTGAACTGATACCGGTTTAATGTCTCCAGCTTTCGCCGAAGGTTGGCAACCAAGTCCGCTTCCGTATGGATTGGCAGATACTCATAGCCCTGCTCACAGAGCATACGAATGAACTCCTGCTCAAGCTCCGCCTCGCTCTGGTAGCTGTCAGACCTGGCTCGAACCGGCTCATATTCCGTCACAACAGTATTCTCACTTGTCTGCGCAACAATGTTGAAATACGGCACTTCCGTCACCTTCGCTTTCTTATGCCACTAATGTCCGTCATCTTTTCGCTTATGCTAATTCTTTGAAGTTCAATAGCTTATCCCGATAGTACTCATACTGCTTCTGCCTGGCTTCGATCTCAGCGGGGAGGCCCCTCTCCACACTGTTGCTCAAAAAATTAAACCTGTCTAAAACATCCACTATCTTTTCTTGCACGGATAAAGAAGGTAAATTTACGATAATCGTTTTAAGCTTATCCGGGGTAACCTCTATTACTTTTGTTCCATGCGCCAGTTTCGTCTTTTGCCTATAAAAAGACTCTGAGTGAAAGAAATAAGATAAGAACTTAGGGTTTTGATTATGATGAATAATAGCAGTATGTCCACTTATTGCAACTGGCTCATCACCTATCCAAGCAGTACATTTACAAACATCGTCCACATTCTCACTGGTTACAGCCATTACAATATCATTTGGCATTGCCATTTTTGATCGGTTATACACTTCATCCGAGACAAAACTCAATGTTTTATTGGTATATACCCCATAGCGAGTATACACTTGGCCGTAATGAATACATGGTTTTCCCGTCGCCACGAAATCCTTCTTCTGGAAATTTCCGCCACGAGTTATTGTGACAATCTCCCCAATTTTAACTGGCGCATATCCAAATACATATTGTAAGAGTCTTATCTCATCTTGTCTGTCTGTCTGTCTGTCTGTCTGTCTGTCTGTCTGTCTGTCTGTCTGTCTGTCTGTCTGTCTGTCTGTCTGTCTGTCGAGAGCATTTTTCCAGACTCAACAAATGTCAAGAGCAAATCGCGAAAATAATCATATTGCTTTTTGCGGGCTTCTATTTCAGCAGGAAGTCCAATACTTAAATCATTGCATAATGACTCAAAGTTGTCTAAAACCTCTGCAATTTTTTTCTGAACATTTAATGAAGGAACCGCTAATCTATACTCGGCGATTGTACTACCCGTTAAAGATGCCCTTGTAGTAAATGCGCAATGTCTTTTGACATAGTTTCTAAAATCATCTGTGGCAAAGCAGTAGGCACAATACTCCGGCCATAGAAGCTTTGTTTTAGGAGAAGCTTTTATAGTAAAACCGTTAAAAACACAGTCATCCATATCATCAAGCATCACAGAAGACCAGCCTACATCTTCAGCTGTTTCTGAAGTCCTTGTAAAAAGAACATCACCTCTTGATACTTTTAATTTTTGAAGTTCATCTGCACTACATTCAACAAAAGAATCCAAGTCACTCTTTCGTAATGAGCGATGATTGTATACATCAGTATATCGTATAAATGGCGTTCCCCGTCCAAAGAATTCCTTCCCCTTAGACAAACCATTTCTAAAATCAAAAAGCTCTCCCATTGGTATGTGCTGCACTTCGGTCTCAAAGGTAAGCATATAATTCCTATAGTATTCATACTGCTTCTTGCGGAGCTGAAGCTCTGCTGTAAGCTCTGCTGTAAGCAACGTGAAATTGTCTAGAACCCGGACAATTTCACGCTGCACTTCTATAGGCGGGACAGGAACTACTAGACGTTCTACAACTGTCCTTGATAAGCGCGGAATACTTGCCTTTCTTACTCTTGCTTTTATATAATGCTGTCTCCAAAGAAGTACATGATATAAATACCTATTGTTAGCCTTATTCGCATCACCAAGGATATACAAGCAATCATCAGCGGCCCAAAAAGGTGTTGAGCTATAACCTATTTCTCCAGCTGCGCCAGCACTAATTACAAATGGGGTATTCTGTGGACAATTCATTTTTTCGGTATATCCTAAAGGAATTAAACTGTTTTGATACACCGGAAAGGTGCCTTCTTCCAATAATTGCTTTCTAACGACTCTGACACCTCTGTTGACGTGAGCAATGGTATTAAGTGTTTTATATTCCACCCCATCCGGGCACAGCTCTGCAATCAGTTCATCCAGTCTTCTCATGCTCTGCCCTCCTCGTTGTCTGAGAGTTCTGCCTCAATCTCTTCTATGGTAGGCATGCTGCCCTTGAAGTCTTCCGGAATGAGCCTGGACAACTCGTAGCTGGAAACGCCCAACGGCTGGCTGGTAGATTCCAGTGCGTATTGGGCCTCTACTCGGTCCATTCCCTTGCAAATCAACAGCCCAATCGTTGGATTATCCAATTCTGTTTTGATTTGGTGATTTACAGCCACCACATATGTCCCGAGCTGGCCAGCGAATGAGGAATCAAAATCAACTGCTTTCACCTCTACCACAACATAGCAATGCCGCTTTGTGTTGTAGAACAGCATATCGAGAAATTTTTCCTTATTTCCGACCTCCAGTCTTACCTCACGTCCCATGAAGGCAAAACCAGTTCCCAGCTCCATCAGGAAATTCTCCACTTTATCCATAAGAGCATCTTTCAGCTCCTTCTCATCATATCTTTCCCGAATTGTCAGAAAATCAAAGTTATATGGATCGCGGGTAATATCCTGCGCCAACTCGCTTTGCGGCGCCGGAAGTGTCCGAGCGAAATTAGAGATTGCTTTCCCCTGGCGCTGATACAGATCTGTATCTAAAAAATTCATGAGTATGGCTCTGGACCAGTTGTTTTCAATAGTTTTCTGAATATAAAACAAAGCCTTGTCACGATCATCTTTACACCTATCAAGAATCAGCTTGTGATGTCCCCAGGGAATACTGAAAACAGATGAAGTATCTAATTGCGCACCAACTTGATGCGTAATTGGATTGTTCTGTATCTGCGCATCAACCTGATGCACATTTATCATTCCAGGATACATTCTGTAAAACTGATGCATATATATGAGATTGCGAGGCGAAAAAGATTTCACATCCGGGAGTTCCTTCTTAAGATCTTTGCTGACTTGCTCATAAAAATGACTTCCCCACGGATATACTTCTTTCTTTTTATCCATATCACATCCAAGCTGCCAGAAAAATCGCAACATCTCATCGTTTACTTTGACGGCAGCCTTGATCTGACTCTGACGAAAACGCTTTCCGATTTCATGGATCCACTTGTGATATGTTTCATCCGGTCTAATGGGATTATTGCTCACTCGTCTGCCCTCCCTCGATCTCCGCAATGATCTTGTCGATCTCATCCCGCAGTACCTGCTCCCGGGCAACGATTTCCCTGATCTCAGCATTAAGCTTCACGATGTCGATCTTTTCTCTGGTGTCCTCCGCCTCTACATAAGTTGAAACGGAAAGATTATAGTCGTTTTGGGCAATTTCATCATAATTGGCAAGATGTGCGAAATGGGCAATCTCCTCACGCCCGGCAAATGTATCGACAATTCGCCTGATGTTATCCTGTGTGAGTTTATTGTTATTTGTCACTTTGATGCACTCATTGGTCGCGTCAATAAACAAGACTTTATTGTCAGACTTGCCTTTTTTCAGCACCATGATACAGGTCGCAATCGTAGTCCCAAAGAACAGATTACTGGGAAGCTGGATCACACAGTCCACGAAGTTGTTATCGACCATATACCTGCGGATCTTCTGCTCTGCCCCTCCCCGGTACATGATTCCGGGAAAGCAGACGATTGCTGCTGTCCCGTTCGGTGCCAGCCAGCTCAGAGAGTGCATGATAAAGGCCATGTCAGCCTTACTCTTGGGAGCCAGCACACCTGCCGGTGCAAAGCGCGGGTCATTAATCAGAAGCGGATTGTCATTTCCGGCCCATTTTATGGAGTAGGGCGGATTTGAGACGATTAGTTCAAACGGCTCGTCATCCCAGTGCTGGGGCGAAATCAAGGTATCCTCACAGGCAATATCAAACTTATCAAATTCTACATCATGCAGGAACATGTTGATCCGGCACAGGTTATACGTAGTAATATTGATCTCCTGTCCGAAAAAGCCGTTGCGGATGGCGTCCCGGCCCAGAACCTTCTCTGCCTTCAGCAGCAGCGAGCCAGACCCGCAGGCGGGATCGTAGACCTTATTGATTTCCTTCTTTCCAACAGTCCCAAGTCTTGTCAACAGTTCAGAAACATCTGCAGGTGTGAAGAATTCGCCACCGGACTTACCTGCGTTGGAGGCGTACATAGTCATCAGATACTCATAGGCGTCGCCAAAGGCATCGATATCATGATTTCTGACATCCCCCAGGTTCATGTCTGCAACGCCATTCAGAAGCTTGACCAACTTTTCGTTGCGCTTTGCCACGGTAGCTCCCAGCTTATTGCTGTTGACATCGAAGTCATCAAACAGCCCCGCAAACTGTCCTTCTGAAGAACTGCCTTTGGCGGATTCCTCTATGTGTCGAAATACACGCTCAAGAGTCTCATTCAGATTCTCGTCCTCTGCAGCCTTTTTACGGATGTTGCAGAACAGTTCTCCGGGCAGGATGAAGAATCCCTTCTCCTCCACCAGACCTTCCCTGGCTTCCTCAGCTTCTTCATCCGGCATTTCGGTATAGTCAAAGTCTGTGTTTCCGGCCTCCGCCTCACCACTATTGATATAGCTGGTCAGATTTTCAGAGATATAACGATAGAACATCGTACCAAGCACATAGTTTTTGAAATCCCAGCCGTCCACAGCTCCACGCAGCTCATCCGCGATCGCCCAGATTGCGCGATGCAGTTCGTCGCGTTCCTGCTCCTTCTTGGTGTCCACCATTGTTCCCGCCTCCATCATGCTGCCTGTAATTATCTGTTCAGACGCAGTCAAAGCTTCCACAGCATTGCCGCTTGATTATAAAGAGTTAATGCCCTGCTATAAATATCTTCCTCCGTCCAGTCTTCCTTTTGCAGTACATCATACATAGTAATCAGACCTGCCGCACATATATCCAGACCAGGTCTTTTTCCTTTTCCAGCCTTCTTAATTGTCCAGTTTGCATCGCGGATTGCAGCATTTAAGGACTGCGGAATTATAGCCAGATTTCCGAGTGTCAGCAGAACCGAATCTCTTTTTCTGGATTCATCTTCCGTTGCACAAGCAGGCCAATTGTTCCTCCATTTCTTAGGCATTAAATGCTCAAGACTATAGTTGTCAAAACCAAGCAGAGCAGTCGAACTCTGATCCGGACGTTCCCTGCTTTCAATCAAGTATATAATCCCCCTGGATTGAAGGTTTACAAGCTTAGATTTTTCAAATCCGCTCTTCAATTCCTCATCATCGGGTATATATGTCGTTGCATCATTACCACTCTTCAACCTTGTGAGTAAAGCATCTGCATCAAGGACTGTATTTAAGATCAGCGACGTAAACAAATTGTTGTAATTCTTTGTCGAAGTATGGACTACCATACGACGCATGATATAACTCTCAAGAATTCCATACATTCTGTTGCGTTCCTCTTCGTCAAAGACGTTCTTGGCCACGTATAAAACATATGGAATCAGTGTTGATGTCTTCAAACCAAAAATCACAACATTCAATCGCTCTATTCCAAATGCTGCAGGTGTATTCCGGGTACAGTAATCCGGCCTGAATGTCTGCATAAAGCAGGCAGCATAGTCTTTCATCGGTCCCAGAACAACATTTTTGTTCCCACCACAGTATGTGTTAATGAAATGCTGATAAGAAAGCGCCAGCTTATCCACTCTGGCATACATAATCTTATCCTCATTGGAAATACTGTATCTCCTGTCCTGAACAAAAATCTGAAAATAGGAATCGAAGAAGATATCGACCATAGCTCTTCTTACACGTCCGGTTTCAATCTCTGTTTCCCAGTAACTTCTTGTTTCATCATCCTTTTCAAATACAGACTCCCAACGCGCCTCATAATCGCTTACAGTCTCTCTGCTGAAGAAATAGTTTTTCAGCAATTCCGATGTAGTCAAATTAACTCCCAGAGAATTAATCGTATCAAAAATCTGCTGCTCATCTTCATCTGAATCCAAATCTATCTGAACGAACTGTGTATTCATAAGAAGCGTCATGATATCAAGCTTTGTTTCATCAATATACTCGACAAAATAATTGAACGCCTCTATAATACGAGACTCGGGGGCCGGATTATCTATTTTCTCAGGTTTTTCTGTCGCCATGACCTTCTCAAAAGCATCGACATCATTTTTTCCATGGCGCAGCGCAATGGACTGTCCCATTATACGAAACTGGTAATCAAACATAACCGTCTGATTCAGTTTCATACACAGTACTTTCAGGAAAATTAAAAAAGTAGTCAAACGCTGCTGACCGTCAACAACTGTTTTGCATGCAGAGAAATTTTCTCCTACGGCGGGCTTTCTTCCTTCCTTCAAAATGATAGATCCCAGGAAATGTGGCTTTCTGGTCTTTACCACATACTCCATATCCTCAAGAAGCCGAGACCAGAGGTCTTCTTTCCATACATATGAACGCTGAAAGAACGGAACCTCAACAAGTGTGGAATTATTGAAAATATTAGTTATAAGTGCCTTATGTGCATCCATCACCTACTCCTCTCGAAAAAAACCAACTATGCTATCTAACTATTGTAATATAAAACCAACCGGATTGCATGCATATACACAATCTGAGGTACTTTAAACCTGAAGAAGAAATAATCCTATTACCCTATATCCGTTTTTAAAGAATAAGCTCCCAGCCATCGGTCTACAACCGTTGTCCAGGAGCCGTTTCAATCACAACGTTTTATTTGGATTATTCGCAATAACTTGATTAATAATATCTAAATCTTTTCAGATCCACCATTCCGGCGTCAAATCTTCGAGCGTCACCACTCTGTTATTCTCGTAATCGAGCATGATTTCAATTCCTTTGTATGTTCCCGGCATCAGTTGTACCATCAACTCCCGACATGCGCCACAGGGAGCGCCGGTCTTTCCGTTTGACATTACCGCCAGAACCTTGCAGATCTCCTGCTCCCCGTTCGTCAGCATATTGAAAATAGCGCTGCGCTCCGCACAAATGCCGAGGGTAGAGCACGTATCCACGCATACACCGGTATAAATCCTGCCGGAGGATGAAAGGATGGCCGCAGCCACGCCACCTGCCTCGACATAATCCGATATCTTTCTGCCGTTCTGCACAGACCTGGCTGCTTCATAGAGTTTCTGCCAGAGCCAGTCGTCCTTTGTCAGCAGAGTGACATAACCTGTCCTTTTCTCATGCATGAGCGGAACATCGACGTTCTCCGTAGTCCACTGGTAGCGGAAGCCGCATTTTTCCTGCACACGCTTTGACTTAAGATTGCCTTCATAATAGCCGCACCAGACCTTTTGCATGCCTATATCCTCGAAAGCATGTCGCAGCATTTCCCGGGCAGCCTCCGGCACGATTCCCTGGACCCAGAAGGGTTTCCCAAGCCAATAACCAAGCTCGCACTCATCGTCACGCTCTGTCATATCTGTGTGGCCGTTCAGTTTGAGCTCAATCGCGCCAATCGCCTTGTTATCCGTCTTCAGGCAGATGGCATAGACTTCCGGACCGTTAAAGACATTCCGGATCACATCCAGGCTCTCTTCTACGCTCTGGTGCGGCGGCCATCCGGCGATCGGACCGACGTCCGGATCCTTTGCATAATGATATAAATTCTCTGCGTCGCTTTCCTCCCAGCGGCGCAGGATCAGTCTTTCTGTTTCCAGCATCTCCATCGTCCTCATAATTCCAATCTCATATACACAAGTTCCTGATATCCTGACAGCCGGGATTTGAAACCTCTCGGATTCCTCCCGAATTCTACAAAGCCGGCTTTCTCATACATGCCTATTGCCCTGCTGTTGTCAGCGATCACACTCAGTTCCATCTGCTCATACCTAGCCTTTTTCGCGCATTCGATACAGGCTTCAAGAAGGGCCCGGCCTATCCCAAGTCCCCAGTATGTCTGATCTACACTGATTCCGCAATCAACTCTGTGTCGAACCTTGTATTTGCTGCCCACCTGGTCGATCCCGGCCAGACCAGCAACAACGCCGTCCACCTCTGCCAGTATCTCAATTGCGCAGGAGCTTTCTGTCTTGTTCTTCAGGAACTGAGCCTCCTGCTCCGCAGTGATGTCCGATTCATCCGGGTAGGGAAGCAGATTGTCCGTCTGCTCGTGTGTCAGGATGAAATTGTCCAGAACGGCCTTCCCGTCCTTTTCCGTCCCATTGCGCAGGATGCATGTCCTGCCGTCCTTCAATGTGATTGTCTCCCTGTATTCCAAAATGACCGCCCCATTTCCTCCGTGATACAATCAAGAAATTTCTTTGCAAACAGATTTGTCCCGCCATCCTCTGCTATTTCAGACTCGCCCCAAACCTGCGAAGTTCCTCCAGCTTTTCCTCCGGCACACCGGGATCATAGCCATGCGTAGTGAAAACTCCCATGTCTTCCAG
>JBGUVT010000181.1:0-4585 GCA_045220485.1 Anaerovoracaceae bacterium
ATAAATTCGAGACGCTCATTGTTACGCTCATAACCGAGTTTGTGCTCTGACGCATACGAACTGTGAGTAAGGGCTGTCTTAAGGAGCTTCTCACTTTTGAACCTGTATCCGATCAGTTTATACAGTTTTTCATAATCAACGGCCTGCGCCATTTTCATTCTCCTTTGTCAGCGAGTTCTTCACTGTTTCCGATCGCCTCAGCGATCATTCCCGTGATATTGTTGTCTACATAGTCGACTGCTCTGTGAATAGCGTAATAAACCTCTGTAGCTTTTGAATTTCCGTGAATCTTGAGCACCGCGCCCTTGAGTCCGAGTATCGGCGCGCCGCCTGCGTCTGAATAATCAAAGACCTCTTTGATTTCTTTGATCTTGCTGTATGCGAGCATCGCTCCCGCTTTCGCTACGAAGCCCTCTGTGAGTTTGTGCTTGAATTCTCTCATGATCGCAAGACTCATACCTTCACTGCTCTTGAGATAAATATTGCCGCTGAATCCATCAGTCACTACAACATCTGTCTCTCCGAAGATAACATCACGTGCTTCAATGTTACCCTGGAAGTTGAGGTTGCTCTCCTTGAGCAGATCGAACGCAGTTTTATGCAGATCATCTCCTTTGCCTTCTTCCGCGCCAACATTCAGCAGTCTTACAACAGGATCTTCGTTGCCGGTGATTCCCTTTACAAAAATGCTTCCCATTATTCCATACTGATAGATGTATTCAGGCCTTGCCTCTACACTGGCTCCGCAGTCGAGGAGCAATGTAACTCCTTCTTTTCCTGCACGCGGGAACCACGCAGCAATGGCCGGTCTCTTTATGCCTTTTATGCGTCCGAGTATGACAAGTCCTCCGGCGAGAAGAGCTCCCGTGCTTCCGCCCGAAATGAAGATATCTGCCTCGCCTGTTTTCAGCATGTTCATGCCCTTAACAATGGTTGAATCCTTTTTCTTTCTGACAGCCATTGCCGGATGCTCTTCATTGGTTATAACTTCTGTGGCATCAACGACCTCAATATTGCCGCCCTTCCACCTGTTAACTCTCAGCTGCTCATTGATTACATCTTCCGGACCGATGATGGCAACTGTCTCGCTAATTTCGGAAGCAGCTCTGATCGCTCCTTTTACTATTTCTTCCGGTGCATAATCGCCGCCCATTCCGTCTATCAAGATCTTCATAAGTACCCTCCGAAACCCTCTTAAGTGCATAAAAGCACATAGTTATCTATCAAATCATATTCATTACATAAATAATCAATGTATTATATCATAAAATACGCTGATAGGCTCCTGATTTTGATGATGTACACAATATAAAACGGAGCAATTATGCTCCGCATACTGTATATAGTTATTTTTGAAAATTTATTGCTTTCTTCTGAGCTGTCCGCAGGCGGCATCTATATCGCTGCCGAGGGTTCTTCTGACGGTAACAGCAACACCGTTACTCTCCAGTATCTTTTTAAATGCTGCAACGCTTTTTCCGTTCGCGGTTCTGTATTCTCTCCCCTTTACCTCATTCAGCGGTATCAGGTTGACATGCGACAGCCATCCTTTCATCCTTGAGGCAAGTTCTTTTGCACATTCTGCGCTGTCGTTCACTCCGTCGATCACGGCATATTCAAAAGTAATGCGCCGTCCTGTAAGCTCCGTGTATTCCCTGCAGGCTTTCATAAGATCGTCGTAATTATATTTTTTAGCGACCGGCATGGTCCGCTCTCTTAGTTTCTGATTTGGTGCGTGCAGCGATACGGCAAGATTCACCTGAGGAAAGTCCACGGCGAACTCTCTGATCTTTGGAATAAGGCCGCAGGTCGACACCGTGATATTGCGCAGCCCGAGACCGTATCCTTTTTTATCATGTATAAGCCTTATGAATTTTGAAAGTCCGTCGTAATTATCAAACGGCTCACCCATCCCCATAACAACGACATGGCCTATATCCTCCCCGGTTATATTTCTCATGGCAAGCACCTGGGCAAGCATCTCGCCTCCTGTAAGGCTTCTGTCGAGCCCGTCCATGGTGGAAGCGCAAAAGGTGCATCCCATCCGGCAGCCTGACTGCGAGGAGATGCAGATGGAATTGCCGTATTCATACTTCATGAAAACAGATTCAACCTGCGTTCCGTCCGCGAACTCAAACAGGCACTTAACAGTGCCATCCGTAGACTCCTGCTTACGTACTGCTTCAGGAAGCCCTATATAAAAGCGTTCTGACAGACCGGATCTTAATGAGGCAGGAATGTTCTTCATGTCATCGAAATCCGTTACAGCTTTCGCAAGCCACCCGAATATCTGCGCAGCTCTGAACTTCTTTTCGCCAAGTTCAGCTGCAACTGCTTCAAGTTCGTCAGGAAGATAATCAAGGATATTCTTTTTGCAGTCTTCTGTCTTCATATTAATCTTAAAAAGCACTTGCCTGCGTCCGTATCCCGTCCGCAGGCAATGATATAGTTTTTATTTGATTCTCTCTACTGCGAGTCCCGTCTTATGACCGTTGATATCGAATGTCTGGAGATCTTCCTTTTCTTCGATAGCAATCGCAATGGTCTCGTCCTTGATGAAATCTCCGGCTCTTTCGACTGCGGCCCTGATTTCATCGTCCGCATTCATGTAGATCTTTATCTGATCCATCATCTCGAAGTCAGCCAGCTTACGGAGCTGCTGGATCTTGGAGATGACCTCACGTACATAACCCTGCTCGATCAGTTCAGGTGTAAGCGTCGTGTCGAGGATGGTGAACACGTTGTTATCCATACCCACAACGAATCCTTCCTTGGAAGAGATCCTTACATCAACGAGGTCTTTCGTTATCTCGTATTCCTGCCCGCCGAGAGTCATGGTCACAGGTCCCGCATTGAGAGCCGCGATCATTTCCTTGGCATCTGCCTGAGCGAGCTTGCCGCCGAATTCCTTGACATTCTTGCCGAGGACAGGACCTGCTGCTCTGAAGTTAGGCTTTATGCTGAAGTCCATGTACTTGTCAAGGTCGTCCTCGAACTGAACCTCATGTACGTTGAGTTCTTCCTTGATAAGGTCTGTAAGATCGCTCATAACGTCTCTGTAGCTTCCGTCTACGATCACCTTGCTCAGAGGCTGGCGCACCTTGAGCTTCTCCTGCTCTCTGGTGCTGCGTCCGAGATTGACCAGGACCTTGATAAGATCCATTCTCTCTTCAGTACGGTCGTCGATGAGGCTGTCATCTGCCTCAGGATAGTAAGCGATGTGTACTGTAGGCTCACCTGTAAGTTTTGTATAGATCTCGTCTGAGATGAACGGTGCGATCGGAGCCATCATCTTTGCTACGCCTGTCAGAACTTCGTAAGTCGTTGCATATGCAGCTCTCTTGTCGACAGTCATGTTATCGCCATCGCCTTCAGCGAAGAATCTTCTTCTGGCTCTTCTGATGTACCAGTTTGACAGGTCGCCGTCGATGAATTCGCCTATGGCTCTGACAGTTCTCATGTGATCATACTCGTCCATGGCCTCGATTGTGGTCTTGATGAGTCTGTTGTACTTCGAGATTATCCATCTGTCGAGCTCAGGTCTCTCGCTGTACGGCACGTCGAGGTGCTTCTTTTCAACCTTGTCTATGTTTGCATAGAGGCAGAAGAAGTTGTATGTGTTTCTGAGGGTGCTGAACACCTTGCTGATGACTTCCCTGATACCGTCCTCGTCAAATTTTGTCGGAGTCCATGCAGGCGATCCGTAAACCAGATACCATCTGAGAGCGTCAGCACCATATTTATCCATCATTTCGAAAGGATTTACGGTATTGCCGACGTGTTTTGACATCTTCTTGCCATTCTTGTCGAGAATAAGGTCATTAACCAGAACGTTCCTGTATGGAGCGCAGCCCTTTACGATCGTCGAGATCGCCATCAGTGAGTAGAACCAGCCTCTGGTCTGGTCAATACCCTCGCAGATGAAGTCTGCAGGGAACAGCTCCTCTTCGAATCTGTCGCTGTTCTCAAACGGGTAGTGCCACTGCGCGAACGGCATCGCTCCGGAGTCAAACCAGCAGTCCATGACCTCAGGTATCCTGTGCATACTCTTTCCGCACTTAGGACACTTGACTGTGATGTCATCTACATACGGTCTGTGCAGCTCAATGCTCATATCGATCTGCTGCTCAGCATCAGCGATAAGCTGCTCTCTGGAGCCTACACAATGCAGATGCCCGCATTCGCACTTCCAGATAGGAATAGGTGTTCCCCAGTATCTGGATCTTGAGATTGCCCAGTCCTTGACGTCTTCGAGCCAGTTTCCGAATCTTTTTTCTCCGACATACGGAGGATACCAGTTGACCGTATTGTTGTTTGCTACGAGCTCGTCTCTGAGTTTTGTCATCTCGATGTACCACGACTTGTTTGCGTAGTAAACGAGCGGAGTTCCGCATCTCCAGCAGTGTGGATATGCGTGCTCCATCTTCTGCTTAGCGTAGATCTTGTCATCCTGAGCAAGATATTTGATGATATCAACGTCGAGACCGTCTTCCATGACGAATCTTCCTGCCCAAGGTGTCTCAGTGTAGCAGCCTCTCTCATCGACAGGCTGGAGCACAGGCAGATTGTACTTGCGGCCGCAGTT
>JBGUVT010000182.1:0-7550 GCA_045220485.1 Anaerovoracaceae bacterium
CGCTACTGTCAGCGGGATACGCTCGCCTTCTTCATCTACTCTCAGGATGATGAACTGGCCCGGTTTCGCCTTGCGCGCTACCAGAGGCGCTTCGATCTCCAGCTGTGTAACTGTCGGTCTCAGTGCCTTTCTTCTCACTACTTTGTACATCTGCTATACCCTCTCTTCTTTGTTTTGGAAAATATTAATTTGCACAACAATATTATCACGCTGTATCAATGGTAAACAATACCAGTTATTGTCCATTATGATAAATCATGACGTCAGTCGCGGATTTCTGCAGACAAAAAACAGAGCACTTCTAAGGCGCTCCGTTCTTTTCATTTTGTTCTGTTGCTTACTCAGCTTCGAAGTTGTCCTTGCCTACTCCGCACAGAGGGCAAACCCAATCTTCAGGAACATCTTCCCATGCTGTGCCCGGCTCAACTCCGTTATCCGGATCGCCTACTTCAGGATCATAAACATAACCGCAAATTGCGCATACATACTTATCCATAACTGTCCTCCTGTTAAATAAAGCAAAGTGAGCTTTCCTACATCTGCATTCTACAATTAAAGCAAATATAAAGCAACAACATAACCGAGGAAATGACGTACTGCAAAAACTGCACAGAAAAATGCAGAGTTGCTATTTCTTTCCGCCCAGTTCTGAGATCAGATCAGCTGCAGCAGAGATTATATCTGCGGCGTGCTGGCGCATCTCCGATGCGAGGGCCGGGTCGGCCTTCGCGATGGCCGGCAGATTGGCCTCTACATTGTAGCTTGCACATCTGATGCCGGCATCGAGGCAGCGTGCCGCAACGTATATGTCACTTTCGAGCATTTTGTTGGAGCGTCCCTTCAGCGTAACTGCAAGACGAAGCGCAGCCAGAGAGTCTTCCATCACCATAAGAGGAGCTTCTGCCGCAAGCACGGAAACCGAAGCTATGGCGTCCTGTCTGTCTGCCTTAAGGGCATTCTCTATCTGATCCATGATTTCAGCAGTCATGCCCTCTTCATCTATGTCGTCAATAGCATGACCCTCAGCTTTGAGTCTCTTTATCTCGGCTGATACCCTGTCTATCTGTATGTCTGAAAACTGACGAGGGAGTGCATATGCCGCAGACACTTTACCGAATGCTTCAGCATCATTGTCTATACCATCTGTCAGGCTGCCGAGCAGGACCTCAGCCTCGCTGAGTATGTCCTTGTTGAGTTCTTCGAACTCCGCATATTTAGGCTTTCCTATGGTGTGATTAGCCACCATCATTATGAGGGCGGCTCCCTGCGCTGAAGTCAGCGCAGCGGCGGCTCCGCCGCCGGGGGTCGGGTCCCCCGACCCGAGCCGCTTCAGATACTCTTCTATGCTTATATCCTTGAATGATCTGCTCATTCCTTTACCTCTTTTTCAATTTATTGTTCCGGAAATTCCACAACCGGTGTTTCGTTCTTTTTCATTACCAGCATCTCACCCTTTGACTCCCTGCTCTCCAGCAGTTCGCCCAGACGTCCGTCTCTCCTTGCGCACCACAGTATCACAACTACCAGAATCAGATCTATGAATACTGCCGGTACACCGCCTTCCACGCCGAACTCATAGCTATATATCCAGTTGCTGATACCGGTAGCCGCATCCAGATGGAACACGGATGCTTCCGAAACAAGGCCGCTGTTAGGCAGTCCGAACAGGAAGTTTTGCGTGAAGTTCCACATCGTATGTATTCCGAAGCAAGTCCATATGCTGCCCGAATACCAGCGCAGCAGTGAATACGACAGGCCGCAGACGATGAGATCTGCGAGCGCCAGCGCGGATATTCCCGGATTGGCAAGATGCATCAGGCCGAATAAAGACCCGTTGATAACGATTGCCACCCACAGCGGATAGTGAACATTTATCC
Source organism: Anaerovoracaceae bacterium (assembly GCA_045220485.1). Classification (GTDB taxonomy): domain Bacteria; phylum Bacillota; class Clostridia; order Peptostreptococcales; family Anaerovoracaceae; genus Crickella. The sequence goes on from JBGUVT010000182.1 coordinate 1,878, forward strand.
TTTCATACAGGAAGCACCTGCACCAGAGTTCTTCTGATGTGCTCTGGAAAAACACTGACACCAGCGCAAAGATCATCAGCGGGATCTGTGATGCTGAAAAATCCAGGTACAGCTTGATGTCACCGTGAATGAGCGCGCAGAGTATGCAGAAGAAATTGGTCAGGAATCCAAGCAGGAGTCCTATCCCCAGCATTTTCATGTTCTTTCTTTCACGCGCAGGCTTTATTGCGTCCAGCAGGAACCTGTTCTTCTTTACGATCAGACACAGAAGGACAAAGAACAGGCACGATGCGATCAGCGGTGTGTAGTACTCGAGGACAAATGCCAGGCCGTCAGACTGGTTTGGAACAGACCGTCTGAGCAGACTGCCTGTATAAAGTACCAGGATGCTGTCCACTATTTCATAAAGAGCGAACCACGCCAGCAATATCCAGATTATCCGGTTTGTGAAATGTGTCTTCGTAAATATTTCTTTCATTTTCAGCCCCCGTCTGTCCGGGTCCTTTTGATTTCTGTTCTTTGATCTCTATTTGAAATATCTTATGCCGCTTTCAAACATGTGCATGAAGTAATCTCCAGGCACGTTTTTGTAAAGGCCGTTACCGACTCTCTCCGCGTGACCCATCTTTCCGAATACTCTGCCGTCAGGCGATGTGATTCCCTCGATGGCCATCATGGAGCCGTTCGGGTTGAACAGGATATCCGAGCTTGCATTGCCGTCAAGATCGACATACTGTGTAGCGATCTGTCCCATGACTGAAAGACTCTTTATTACATCATCAGGCGCTATGAATCTGCCTTCGCCGTGCGATACAGGTACCGAATAGATATCGCCCACATTGCAGAACCTCAGCCATGGAGATTTGTTCGAAGCAACTCTTACACGTACTATCTTCGACTGGTGGCTTCCTATCGTATTGAATGTCAGGGTCGGACTGTTTTCATCAGTGTCGATGATCTTTCCGTACGGCACGAGTCCAAGCTTGATGAGTGCCTGGAAGCCGTTGCAGATGCCGCACATCAGTCCGTCATTCTTGTCGAGGAGCTCTGTAACGCCCTCTGTCACGGCAGCATTCCTGAAGAACGCGGTTATGAACTTCGCGGAACCATCCGGCTCATCACCGCCGGAGAATCCACCCGGAATGAATACGATCTGAGCTTCCTTGAGAGCAGCCGCAAATGCCTCGACCGATCTGCTGATCTCATCGGAGCTGCGGTTCTTTATCACCATTATCTCAGGTACACCACCCGCCTCGCGGACCGCGCGGGCGCTGTCGTATTCGCAGTTTGTACCCGGGAATACCGGTATCAGCACCTTAGGCTCCGCGCGCTTGAATACCGGTGTGTGCCAGCTGCGCGCCTTGTATTCCAGATTGCTGACCGGACCGGTCATGCCTGCTACCAGCGTCGGGAATACCGTCTCCAGTCTGCCCTGATACAGACCAAGCAGCTCAGCAAGGCTGATGCTTTCCGAGCCATAGCTGATAGCCTGCTCGCTTGTTGTGTGGCCGAGGAGCTCAATGTCGAACGAGCGTCCGATAAGTTCTGTATCATCTTTTACTTCAAGCACCAGTCCGCCGTAACAGTATCCGAAGATGTCCTCGAGATCCATCGCCTCAAAGCTGAATCCGAGACCGTTGCCGTAGCTCATCTTCATCACCGCTTCCGCGATGCCTCCGATGCCAGGTGTATACGCTGCGACTGCCTCACCGGAGGCTATCATCTCAGATGCCTTGTCCCACAGTCTGATGAGCGAGTCAGCTTTTGGAAGACCTCTTCCTGCGCCGCTGCCGTCCTCATCCGTGTAAGGCTTGAACAGCACTACCCTGTGACCGGCTTCCTTGAATTCCGGCGAAACGATATTTCCGGTCTTGCCCATTGTGACCGCAAAGGAGATGAGCGTAGGAGGAACATCGAGATCCTCGAAAGTACCGCTCATGGAGTCCTTGCCGCCTATTGAACCGATGCCGAGACCCATCTGTGCCTCAAACGCGCCGAGCAGAGCCGCGAAAGGCTTGCCCCATCTTGCTCCATCCTGCTTAGGCGAGCCGAAGTACTCCTGGAACGAGAGATAAACTTCCTTGAAAGATGCTCCCGTTGCAATCAGCTTCGAAGCTGATTCAATAACCGCGAGGTAAGCGCCGTGATAAGGCGACGCCTCGGAAATGTAAGGGTTGTATCCCCATGCCATCAGCGAGCAGTCGTCTGTCTGGCCTTTCTCGAGAGGGATCTTGTGCACCATAGCCTGAATAGGCGTGATCTGGTTGATTCCTCCGAACGGCATAAGCACTGTGCCCGCTCCTATAGTGGAATCGAAGCGCTGGGACAGTCCCTGCTTTGAGCAGGTATTGAGATCGGAAGCCACCCTGCGCATGCCGGCGCTGAAGCTTCTCGCACTGCCGTACATGCTTGTTGCTTTCCAGTTGCCAGGTGCTTCCGGCGCGATATCTATATGTTTGTCTGCTCCGTTCGAGTTGAGGAACTCTCTGGAGATGTCTACTATCTTATTGCCGTTCCAGTACATAACGAGGCGCGGCTCTTCTGTGACCGTCGCCACCTTTACGCACTGGAGATTCTCGCTGTTTGCGATCAGCTTGAACAGTTTCTCGTTATCGGCAGAGATCACGCAGGCCATTCTTTCCTGCGATTCGCTTATAGCGAGCTCTGTGCCGTCAAGGCCTTCATACTTCTTTGGAACTGCATCGAGATCGATCTCAAGGCCGTCAGCCAGCTCGCCTATGGCGACACTGACACCGCCTGCTCCGAAGTCGTTGCACCTCTTGATCATGCGGGTGGCAACGCCGTCGCGGAAGAGCCTCTGGATCTTGCGCTCCTCAGGAGCATTACCCTTCTGCACCTCTGCGCCGCATGTCTCCACCGAGTGTACGTCATGTGCTTTTGAAGAACCGGTGGCACCGCCGATACCGTCACGTCCGGTCGAGCCCCCGAGCAGCATGACTATATCGCCCGGCTGCGGACGCTCTCTTCTGACGTTGACTGCAGGAGCAGCCGCCATGACGGCTCCGACCTCCATGCGCTTGGCTGCGTATCCCGGATGATATATTTCATCAACTATGCCAGTGCACAGTCCTATCTGGTTTCCGTAGCTTGAATAACCCTTTGCCGCTGTGGTCGTGATCGACCTCTGCGGCAGCTTGCCAGGCAGCGTCTCCGATACAGGCTGAAGCGGATTTGCGGCGCCTGTGACTCTCATTGCGGAGTAAGCGTATGCTCTTCCCGACAGCGGGTCTCTTATGCATCCGCCCAGGCATGTTGCCGCCCCGCCGAACGGCTCTATCTCTGTCGGATGATTATGTGTTTCATTTTTGAAGAGCAGAAGCCACGGCTCTTTCTCTCCGTCGACCTCAACATTGATCATCACGGTGCATGCGTTGATCTCTTCGGACTCGTCAAGCTTGTCGAGCTTGCCCTCTCTCTTCAGATGCTTTACCGCTATCGTCGCGATATCCATGAGAGTGACAGCCTTGTCCCTGCCGAGTTCTCTTCTGACAGCGAGATAATCCTTGTAAGCCTTCTCGAGCAGCGGATCCTCGAAAGTTACGCTGTCGATCACTGTGTTGAATGTGGTATGTCTGCAGTGATCTGACCAGTATGTGTCGATCATCCTGAGCTCGGTGATAGTAGGATCCCTGTGTTCTGTGTCACGGAAGTATTCCATGCACATAGCGAGATCCGCCTCATCCATCGCAAGACCCATCGATTTGATGCAGCCTCTCATCTCAGCTTCTGTCATATTGTTGAATCCCTCGAGCACCTTTACCTCTGTAGGGATCTCGTAATGCATCTCTAGAGTCTCCGGCATGTCGAGAGAAGCTCTCCTAGTCTCAACCGGATTGATCACATAATTCATCACTGCATCGATATCCGCCGGCATGAGTTCGCCATAAAGCACATATACTCTGGCAAATCTTACTGTAGGTCTCTCTCCTCTGCTGATTATCTGTATGCACTGCTCAGCTGAATCCGCGCGCTGATCGTACTGACCCGGAAGAGCCTCCACGGCAAACACGAAAGCTTTTCTGCTTTCTCTCTCCTCATCCTCGTACGCGTAACCGTTGCCGTCGATGAAAAGGCCGGTCAGCTCTTCAAGTGAATCCGCCGTGTTGTCGAGCTGCGGCTCAGCGAAAACCTTCCACCTGCAGTCCGCAAACAGTGCCTCGTCGATGTTCTCAACATCGTATCTGTTAATGACTCTTACATCCTCGATGCGCTCAATGCCCAGAAGTGTCTTCACTTCATTTCTGAGTGCCGCTGCCTCGTTTGTAAGGCCCTCTTTTTTCTCTACGTAGATCCTGTAGACCATCATTCGCTCCTTTATCTGACAGCTTTCAAAGCTCTTTGTCCAATATCCGCTCTGTAATATTTGTTTGCAAAATCTATTCTGTCGAGCATGTCATATGATGCTTCTATGGCCTCGGCGAGAGTCGGTTCAACAGCCGTGACTCCAAGCACCCTTCCGCCCGATGTAAGCAGCCTGCCCTCTTCCTGAACAGCTCCTGCCACGTATACATGCGGAAGCACATCCTCAGGTATATCTATCTCATAGCCCTTTTCATAGCTGACCGGGTATCCGTCAGAAGCGGCTATGACGCAGCACGCGCTGCCGTCCTTCCACCTGACATCCACGTCTGCCAGCCTCTCCTCTGTGACCGCCTGCATTATGGTCAGGAGATCTGTATCGAGGAGCGGGAGCACCACCTGTGCTTCAGGGTCGCCGAATCTGCAGTTGTACTCGATGACCTTAGGTCCCTTTGCAGTGAGCATCAGTCCGAAGTACAGGCAGCCCTTGAAGGTGCGTCCCTCTGCATTCATCGCGCGCATCGTCGGCACGAATATCTCCTCCATGCAGCGTGCCGCCGCCTCATCCGTGTAGTACGGATTCGGTGCGACGGTTCCCATGCCGCCCGTATTGAGACCCGTGTCACCGTCGCCTGCGCGCTTGTGATCCATGGAGCTTATCATCGGGACTATGGTTTTGCCGTCCGTGAACGCGAGCACCGATACCTCCGGTCCCTCAAGGAATTCCTCGATGACTATGCGGTCGCCGCTCTCTCCGAATTTATGATCTTCCATCATCGACCTGACAGCAGCTACCGCGTCCTCACGGGTCTCGGCGATCACGACGCCCTTGCCGAGCGCCAGGCCGTCCGCCTTGATTACAGTCGGTATAGGTGCGCTTTCAAGGTAGTAAAGCGCATCCCCGATGTTATCGAATGTATGATAGCGGGCGGTCGGTATGCCGTACTTCTTCATGAGGTTCTTCGAGAAAACCTTGCTTCCCTCGATCACTGCAGCAGCAGCTTTCGGGCCAAAGCATGGTATGCCGATGTTTGTGAGCTCATCAACGCAGCCCATAACAAGCGGATCGTCAGGCGCAACTACTGCGTAATCAGGCCTGTGCTCCTTCGCGAAAGCCTTTATGCCCTCTATGTCCGTAGCCTTGATAGGGAAGCATTCCGCGTCCATCGCAATGCCGCCGTTGCCGGGCAGAGCGTAGATCTTATCTACAGCTGCGTTCTCTCTCAGCTTCTTTATAATGGCGTGCTCACGGCCGCCTCCGCCAACAACCAGAATATTCATATCGTTCTCCTTCCGATATGTCTCAACTCCTGTGGTGAATCTAGTGGTGGAACAGGCGCATGCCTGTAAAGG
>JBGUVT010000183.1:0-15607 GCA_045220485.1 Anaerovoracaceae bacterium
CTTTGGTGGTGGATGATCAGGGGCTCGAATTGCGTATACTTTTTTCGGCGAAACGCTGTAAGCGTTGAAAAGAAAGGAGTTGGCATCGTCTAAGGACGCGATTTTTCTGAAACGTACCCAAAAGTGTACCCAGAATTCAACGTTTTTCGCTGCTAGACAATGTAAAGCATATACTATACAATGAAATCGCAAAGAAGCTGGCTGGTGAAAGGAGATGATACTATGGCTCAGGTTAGTTTCAGAATAGATGATAATATCAAGGCAAAAGCAGAGAGCGCATGTGCCGACATGGGAATAACAATGTCTGCTGCTATCAATATCTTTCTTACAAAAGTCGCAAATGAAAGAAGGATCCCTTTTGAGGTCTCTGCAGATCCGTTTTACAGCGATGAACATATTGAGATGCTTGAAAGACGCATTGCAGATATGAAAGCCGGAAGGAATATGCATGAACATGATCTTATCGAGGTGGAGTAATGAGCAAACTGTGGCATGACGAAGCCTGGGAAAGTTATAATTACTGGCAGACACAAGATAAACAGATGACAGCCTGTTGATGCATAAGCGCTGTTGGCACGCTATTTCATTGTCGCTATGGTCAAATAGTATATTAGAATTTACAAGCAAATCAAAAGGAATCAAACAATAATGAATGATTATTCTAAACTGTTGAATACAATCGATTTGATTAAACAGAATGCTTTATCTGCAGAAAAAACAGTATCCTCTTTTACGCGGTCCCCTGAATTACATAATGTTATAGAACTAAGCCAAAAGGCGCAAAAGGAGCTCCCAATGGTAATGCTAAGACTTGCTTATGCGAGTTCAGTGCAAGCTGATACTGCGAAGCATTTCTTAGAAAAGATCGCTCCGATTCTTAACGTATTTGCTCGAGCCATAGATAAACTTAGAATTATCGAACGACTAGGGGAAGTGCAATTTGTTGCCTGGAAACAATTCGTTCCCGATTTCTATGAGAAAGCAAGCAAGGCAAAGAGCGATGAAGACCTGTTAAAGACTGTATACGACGCATTGGAAGAAAATGCTTTTGAAGAGGTCGATATAACAATAAACAACTTACTTATAAACGATCATCTCAAAGACAATAGATTATTAGTGCAAGCAATAAAGGCATATAGACGTGGAGACTATGATATAGCTGCTTTAGGGATAACTGCGGTTATAGACAGGATGTTATCTGAATATTCAGGCATGATAAAAACTGTCAATATTCAAAAAAGAATAGAAGCCATAAAAGATAAAATAGATAATCACGGCACTGTTTTTTTAGATGAGTATGATATTAATGACTACATCTTGATAAGCACGTATACAAATGCGTTAAAAGCATTTGGGGACAGTTCGTCTTTTGATGATGAAGAACCAGAATTAAACCGGCATTGGCTAGCACATGGTCGGATGAATAGAGAAATGGTACATATGGATTGTATTCGTTTAATCAACTTCCTTTATGGCACTGTGTTGATGAATAAAATTGCTGAAGACAATCTTAGTAAAGCTGATAGAGCAGTATCGGATCATTAGCAACTCATCGCCTGAAGTAAATAGCCTGTCGGCTCGGATGAATCGGCAAAGCCAAACTTGGAGAGGGTAGGGAAGTATTGCAAGAGCCTGTATGAAAAATACCTGAGGGGAGATTTATAATAGATAACCAAAGTACCTATGTTCATTAGAAATCTTTGGAATCAAGAAAGCATGGTTGATTGACTTAACTTTGGATAGTGTACTACAATTTACTTATACCAAATACACGAATAAAAACTAGCCAAATATACGAATAAATTTTAGCCAAATACACGAATAAAAACTAGCCAAATACACGAATAAATTTTAGCCAAATACACTAATATATTTTAGGTATTTGCTCGAATGTGATAGGTGAAATAAACCTTAGTAGAAAAAGAGCAGGCTGAAGGTGTTAAGCAAAACAATCATTTAGAGGAACTTAACTGAAGAGGAGATAGAAGAATATAAGCAAGAGCTAGATAACGATCCAAAGAAGGCTGAACGCGAAATAGGGCGTGTTATGCTTTTGCTTAGTAAAAACATCGATACAAAGAAATCCAAAGTGCAGGGGTCGTTCTATCGGAATTATGTAAGTGGAGTAATTGATTGGGCTGAATTCTGTGAACTGAGTGATGTAAACTCACGTATGTTTACTAGTGATTATTATCTTCTTGAAGATATAATGTGTGAGCCAAAATATGAGAATAATGGATATCCCTCAGATAATCTGCATAGAATATCAAGATTGCAAGCTCTAGGTCTTGTGATTGAAAAAAATGTAGTTACAAGTGAAGATCAGACGCTGGTATTTCTCGGCGCAAATCAAAAATATGACATTTCAACACTTGGGAAGATGTTTGCTAAACTGATGGAGTAAATGTGAGAGGCGCTTAGGGATTGTCTTTCGATTAGAAACTATTTCTTTGGAGATCGTTGGGTGTGGCTTGCATTACGGAGACTAGATAAACTATAACAGTGATACTTATGAAAACATCCGCAAAACATCATGCTTTGCGGATGTTTTTCTAAATAATGTAAAGTGTATAAATTGACAATTTAAAATGATATTTAACGAAAAATCGTCAAATATCAAAATAAAATGCAGGAATGTAGCAATTTGAAGATTAATTGTGAACTGATGGATGAGAATGAAAATGGTATTAGCCTTTACATTTAGTCAGAAATATTATACTGTTTTTCTGACGAGAGGAGCGCAGCTATGTCGTGCAGACCTAGATATCAGAAAGAAATAACTGATAAGATCCAGGACTTCTCCAAAGGGTCAGTTTTTTCTGCGGCCGATTTTATGGACATTGCAGATACTGATGCTATAAACAAGGCGCTCTCCAGGCTGGCTGAAGAAGGCAGGATCCGCAGGGTAACACACGGCCTGTATGATGTTCCTGAGTATAACAGCTTGCTGCAAGAGTACGCGGTCCCGAGACCGGATATGGTCGCGGAGGCATTGGCACGAAAGTTCAACTGGACGATCGCTCCGTGCGGAGACACAGCACTGAATGCTTTACACCTGTCAACTCAAGTACCGAATGTCTGGTCTTATGTAAGCGACGGACCATATCGCAAGTATGATCTGGGCAATACAAAACTTTCATTCAAAACTGTAAAGCAACGTGAGATCAGTGGGTTTCACAGAATAACAATTACAGTTATACAGGCACTTAGGGCATTGGGAAAAGGCAATATCACAGAGAATGAGATAAACATATTAAAGCGGATCCTGACTGAATCAGATAAGAAAATCATATTAGAAGAGGGGCTTAATGCAACTGCGTGGATCGTTCATATCATAAAAGATATTTGCAGGGAGGACAAACAATGATTGGAATTGAATATTCCTGATGATGAGAAAATGGGTATCGTTGCTGATTAAGTTACTAAGATCGAGCTCGATGAGTGGATACACAAGCTGATACGCAAGTATGATATGACGAAGGTCATGTATTACAACGTGTCGCTCATAATCAGACAGATGCTTGATTACGCTGAAGAGCTTGAGGTCGTGGAAGAGAACCTGTTCCGCAAGGTAAAGATCGACAGCAAGAGGATGTTCCGCAAGGTCCACAAGAAAAAAGACAGTACGCAGGTATATACGAAAGATGAGCAGATCATGATTTTTAAGGAAGCCTGGAACGATTTCACCAACAGTACCAGACTCGTTTACAGACTGGCTCCGCTGGCAGTCATGTTCCAGTTCCAGACAGGTCTTCGTCTCGGAGAGTTGTGTGCAGTCAAGTTCGAGGATGTTGAGAACGGAGTGCTGAATGTCGTCAGAATGCTGCAGAGAGACTCTGACAAGGTAGTGGAGCATACCAAAAGCCATGAGGACAGGGCGGTGTTGCTGACAGATGCGGCTCTTGAACTTATAGAAGTCGCGAGAGCGTATCAGGAGGAGCATGTCTGCAAAGGCGAGTATATATTCTCTACAACAGAAGATGCGCTGAGCTACGCTGAGACCAATATCCTTTTGAAGAAGTATTGCAAAAGACTGGGGATTCTTTACAGATCGTCACATAAATCGCGTAAAACCTATATCTCATCGCTTATAGACGCCGGGATAAACATAAATACGATCCGGTCTTATGCCGGCCATGCGGATGAGAGAACTACTTATTTCAACTATTGCTTTGACAGGGCGCCGGATGCAGAAAAGAAGATGCTTCTTGAAAAAGCTTTGGAGACACCACTCCCGAGCTAGGGCCTGTACCCGGCAAATGTACCCAAAATCGCCGTTTCGTACCCAGGAAAATCGCGTCCTATCTATGCAGCTTTCGTCTAAAAGTGAATCAAACCAGCCTCAAACAGTTGAAATTTCAACGATCCGACAAAAGAAAAACCTCCGATTTCTCGGAGGCTTCTGGTGGATGATCAGGGGCTCGAATGCGATATTAGTTAATCCTGACAATTGCTCAAAGCGTTGAAAAGAAAGGAGTTCGCGCCGTCCACAGGGTGTCCGTTTTTCGGAGTGTAACAGTGAGTGTAACAGTAGCGAATTAAAAAAGAAAAGCATAGTGTTTTCAAATTCGTCATTCTCTCTTCAACTCTTCGATCTCTTCTTCTGTAAGCTTCCTAACACACATAAACGGAGCTTTTGATCCCAATAACAGGGATCACTGTGCCTGAAGCAATAAAAATGGAAGCTGATCTGACAAAGAAATAGCTTCCTTTTTTTGCCCGCTATCCGCAATGCCCGTGTTACTCGATCTTGATGTCTGTACGATGACGCGATCTGTTAAGTTAACAGCATTGTGAAATTTCAAGGAAGGAGAGACGTCCCTCTCACGGTGTATCCAAGAGGGGATCATATCACACCCGGAAAAAGAAATCGCTCCGGGTTAATGGAGCTCTGGCAGATGACTATGAACTTGCTCGTACTACCAATTCTGGAATGACTACCATTTCTGCAATTTCCTTCTTCCCGCTTAAAATATTAACGAGCATTTGTGCAGTTTGTTCACTTAATACCTCGGCCTTGTTATTGACCGTAGTAAGACCGGGACTGCAAGTATAAGCATATTCTGAGTTGTTGCAGCCGGTAATCGCCATTTGGTCGGGTATCAAGACTCCATCTGCGCGTAAGGCGTTCATGGCTCCCACGGCTGTCAGGTCTTCGCCAAATACGATACCGTTATAACCTTTTTTGTGCAGCGTGCGTCCTATCTGTGCACCTCCGTCTAATCCGTATGGCGCGGTATAAACATGCCGCACAGCATCAAGTATTCCCATTACCGCCATCTGTCTGATAAAACCGTTTTTCTTTCGCTCCGCGGATTCTGTGTCTTTGTCTACCACGTATGCAAGGTTTGTATGTCCTCTGGAAAAGAGGTGCTCGGTAGCTAATTCTATTCCGTGCCCTTCGTCCACAAAAACAGATTTAACATTAGGACGCTTCATACGTCCGTTGGCCATCACTATAGGGATATCCGAAAATGAGTCAAGGATGTCATCTTTCTCAAGCCGATTGTATATTGAGCCGGTGAGAATAATACCGTCAATTTTGCGCTCTCGCATAATCGTCAGATATCGCCGCCAGTCAGCAACATCTTCTCCTGTATTACAGATGATTACCAGATATCCCAGATCTGTCAAAAGCCGTTCCATAATAAAGGATGTGGTGGCATAATGAGGGACCCGTACATCAACAGCAAATATAGCAATTGTCTTGGATGTGCCGCTGGCCAGACCACGTGCCAGAGCACTTGGCTGGTACTCCTCTTTGGCCATTATAGCTTCTATCCTGGCGCGGGTTTTCTCGCTGACATAGCCTTTATTGTTGATTACTCTGGATACGGTTGCAATAGAAACACCGGCTTGTTGAGCAATATCATAGATATTCATCTTATCACCTGTTTATCAATTGATTCAGTAAGCGCTTTCATATCTGCATAATATCCCTTATAATCCCAAATTGCAATAATCTGGCTGCACATTTACTTATTCACATGCATATTTCAGGCCCCAGCTATCACGAATCCCGGTCATGATCCGCATCGTATCATACACGATAGAGAGGTTATCTCCGCCACTTCCGTTTAAGATATAGTCCTCCATATCCAGAATCTCATATTGCAGCGCTTTTTCTGTATCTCCTTCGCGAATGAGTTCTTCTCTCATATCTTCGCTGTAGACAAGAGTCGCATGGTCGGGTCGCTGATAGTTGTCTATTGTTATATAGCCTTTTTCTCCTGCTATGACGCATTGTTTCGGATACAGGCAGCGAAGGGACAACGCAAGTGTTGCAATTTCGTTTGCACTGTTTTTAAGTACGATCCCTACAGTCTCATCGACCCTTGTCTCAAAAAAGTGCACCTGACTGACCTGGATATCCGGACATTTGCTCATAAAGAACCTGGCAGCTGACACCGCATAGACCCCGATGTCCAGCATGGCGCCTCCTGCAAGGTCTTTTTTGAAAAACCTGCTATTCACGTCATATGGCTTCAGGCTTCCGTGGCTGACCTGGATCATTTTGATCCTTCCGATCGCACCTTCCCGGATCATCTGTCTGAGCTTTTTATACAGGGGCATGTGCAGGATCGTCGTCCCATCGCTGATGACAGCCCCGGTTTTCTTTGCCTCCTCGATACAGTGCGAAAGCTGCCTGTCATTCATGGTAATCGACTTCTCCGCCAAGACATGTTTGCCGCACCTGACCGCTTCCAGGATAAACGGGTAGTGATTGCTGTGCGGCGTCGCCACATAGAGAATATCCAGTTCTTCGTCATGGATCATCTCCATCGCGTCCGCATAACACTTCCTAACTTGAAATCCGGACGCGAACCGCTCAGCCTTCTCCATGCTTGTGCCGCAGACGGCATAGATCTCGCCGTGTACTGCCATCAGCGCTTCTGCCATCTCCGAAGCGATCCACCCGGTTCCGAGGACTCCCCAGTTAAGCTTTTCCATTTTGACTCCTTTTATTACTTCCTAGTCTGCCGGACGATTTCAACGGACTGCTTGCAGAGCGATGTAATTTCTTCCCAGCGGTTTGCGTCGATCATCTCCTGGTCGACCATATAGGAACCGCCGCAGGCGAGAATCACCGGACAGGAGAGATAGGTCTTGAGGTTGGAAAGGCTGATCCCACCGGTGGGCATGATCCGGAACATGGGAAACGGAGCGGCCAGGGCTTTGATCTTTTCTAGGCCGCCACTCTGCTCCGCGGGGAAAAACTTCAGCACGCTCAAGCCGAATTTCAGCGCCTGGTGATATTCACTTGCAGTCGTACATCCGGGAAAAATAGGGATTCTCTGATCCTGAGCATAGGTTACAAGCTCTGGATCAAATCCCGGCGTGACTATAAAATCCCCTCCTGCATTTATGACGTTATCGATTTGAGAGATATTTGTGATGGTGCCGGCGCCAACAACCATACCCGGACAAGCTTCTTTCATCAGGCTTATAGCGGTATCTGCACCGGAAGCACGGAATGTGACCTCTGCAATCGGAATCCCTCCCGCACAGAGAGCCTTGCCTAATGCTGCTGCATCACGCTCCGGATGATTGAGTTTTATAACAGGCACTATACCAATGCTTTCAATTAATTCTGTGATCTTATCCATATTCTTTTACCAATGTGCTCCAGTTGCAGTTTCGTTTGCAGTATGATCCCTACGGCTCAGAAGGAGACATAGGGCATCCAACGTAATATGCAAACTCTGATCAAATAATGAGCTGAGCAGCTGAATCGAACCTCGGTTCTCGCCTTCATCACCCTTTACAGTACCGGGTATGACAAGCACACACATAGCCTCCTGAGCCAGTGGAGAATCAGGCTTTGATGTCACGGCAATCAGGTCTGCCCCTGCTGCCTTTGCTTTTTTTGCATCATTTAGGGTATTAGCACTCTTTCCGGAACCGGAAACAGCGATAAAAAGATCTCCATCGCGAAGGGCGGGTGTGATCGTTTCACCCACAAAATAGACCGTGTAACCAAGATGCATCAGACGCATGGCAAACCCTTTGGCGGAGAAACCGGAACGACCTTCGCCGTCCACAAATATACGGCGGTCTTTATGTATATGCTCCATTACTACCTGCAGCTGTGTCTCATTTACTGAGCTCAGCACAGTTTCGATCTCACATAGTATGTCTTTTAATACGTCAATCATAATTATTTACCCTCCTGTTAAACCTCGTGGCAGGCCTGACTGAATAATCTTGCCGCCTTTGATATATCAGCTGCTTTCGTAATGGCAGAACCTACGATCACAGTATCCATGCCGCTTTCGCGGAGCCCCGGGATCAGATCGAGACTGACGCCACCCGCTACTGCGATCCTGCGAGGTTTCCCATCGACCGCCTCGGCGGCATGAATTATCTGTGTGCTGCGCTTTACGAGATTCTGCAGTCCTGCGCCATGCTGATCAAATGAGAGATGTATACCCAGGATGGCTTCGGGATAGGACAGGCATATATGATAGACCGCCTCCTCAGGTAATTCCAGCAAGTCGATAAAGAAATCTTTCCCGAACGATCTGGCAACCTCAGCGCAGGCCTGTATTGTTGTATTGGCTGAGAAACCCATAACGGTAGCGATATCTGCTCCCGCCTCATAGGCTCTCTGAAATTCGTAGGCACCTTCATCACATGTCTTGATATCAGCCAGAATCGTCAATTCAGGATATTGCTGCCGCAGTGCTCCCACACTGGATGCTATACCGTAATCCTTGATAAGGGAAGTACCCACCTCTACTATATCAGTATGTCCGATTAATCCGACGCAGAGCGTCAGCATATGGTCTAAGCTGACCCTGTCAATTGCTGTTTGTAATCTCATGGCTGCTTACCCTAGCCCATAAAGGCTTTCAACTCTTCTCTGGTAGGAAGGCCCTCGTTATCACTGCGGACAGAGACCTGCATAGCACCGATTGCATTACCGCGTCGAACGGTCTCTTCAAGGGAAAGCTGCTCCAGAATGCTGCTAAGAATGCCTACTGCAAAGCCGTCACCTGCACCAACTGTATCTACTACTTTTGGTACACGGAAGCCCGGATAGTGTTTCTCTCCATGAGAGCTGCTTACAAATGCACCTCTGGAACCATCTTTTACGATCACTGTATCTACGCCGATGCTGCGGTAGAATCTAGCTATGGTCTCAGGATTGTCACTCCCCATGAGTACCTTTCCCTCTCCTGCCCCCGGAAGAACGATATCTGACATGGCTGCGAGTTCGTTAATAGTTCGTATCATAGCTTCCTCACTCTCCCAAAGCGATGGGCGGAGATTCGGATCGAAGCTGATAAGCAGATTATGTGCTCTTGCTGCCTCAATAAGATGGAAAGTGGCATTTCGGCAGCTTTGAGAAAGTGCAGGAGGGATCCCTGTCACATGCAGGATCTTTGCCCCTGTGAAATCCAGACTGTCCACATCTGTCTCATTCATGCGTGAGGCAGCGCTGTTTTTCCGAAAGTAAACAACCTCAGGGTCACCCTCTGAAACCCGGTTCTTCAGTTGAAACCCGGTCCAATGATCAGGGTCATAGCTTACCTGCGCCTCTATTCCTTCGCTTTTGAGCTTTTTTTCAATATACCTTCCAAAGGGATCGGCTCCAAGCTTGGTACAGTAAGCCGTCTTGTGCCCAAGCCTGGTCAATCCGATGGCTACGTTGACCTCTGCCCCGGCCAGAAACCGTGTGTATTCCTCTACATCCTCGAGTGGCTCTTCAGTTTTTGCTACAAACATTACCATCGGTTCCCCGAATAACATTACTTCTGCCATTGATTGACTCCTTTCTATATTTCGGATACGCATACTTTGACAACTATTTTTTTAACCTTTTGCGGAGATTTCACCATGCATCTTGGCATATGCCCATCATCTGGTGAGACAGCTGCGAAGTCTCCTTTCCTTAGCAGGATCCGCCCATAATACTCAGGCATCTGGAAGAACTCCAGATCATTCTCCGGATCGTACCCATCTTCTGGCTCCAGTCTGTCAAGAGGAATAAAACCCATATATTCCTCCCCCTCAGCCACATATTGGATGTCAAAGTATGTTCTATGAGCCTCAAACCTGCACTGTGTTACAGGCTTTGAATCATAGATCTGAATTTGTGCATAGACATTTCGTCCATCTATTTCGATTTCACAAGGTTCTTTATATTGGTTAAAGTCTGTTTGCTCCAGAAACTGATACGCCTTCCTGAAACGCTCCCTGAGGTAATCGTATTTTTCTGCAATTCCGATAGTTGTCGTTAACATTGTTATTCTCCTGTCTGTGTGATCAGCGGGACGTCTGCTGCAGTCATTATCTCCTCATAGAGTGCACAGGCTGCTTCCAGGCTGTATTGCACTATCAGCAGAACGTCCAGCACGTAGGGGGAAAAAGAAAGGCAGCATATCTCTCTTGCAAAGGCCATCGCTGCCATCTCACTTAGGGCAAGGATCGTTGACTTGTTGGAGAATGGCCTTTTCCAGAGTTCGATCTTCTCTGTTTGAGTAAAGATGTGGTCCTTTTGTCTGTGCTCTATTGCGTGGAAGAGCTCGTGAGCCAGCAGAACGTTTCTAAAGTCGATACCGCTGAACAGATCATCCATCTGCTCCCGCCGGACCAATTCGTTCAGACGGTCCAGACAATCGCTGAAGACCATTACCTGATCCGGCTCAACAAACTGTGCAAAAATCACATGGCCGTCACCGCAGGGGACTGATTCTTCTTTAATTGATATTCCAAGCTCCTCTGCAATAGCACTGGGAAGCTCTTCAATTGTCAGAGCAGTGGTTCCTGCCTGTTGCTGAAGCAGAGATCGCATTTCATTTGCTGTCTGCTGCCCGCATTCATTAGCCAGCCGGATGTAGTTATTCTTCTGCTCAGTATCGAATTTTCCTTTCAAAGGCTCGTGCAGAAAAGCATATCTTCCAAGCTGCTCATCGCTAAGCATAAGCAGCTGCTCCGCCATCTGGCGCACAGGATAGGTATTATGCTTGACCTCCTGCGTCTTGTTGAGTCTCCTTGCGAGCTCTTCCCGAAGTTTTACCATGTCGCTTTCTCCTTGGTTTAATTATCTTGTGCCTATCAAAGCTGTGCCTTGGCTGCAACGATGATGGTCTCTTCATTAGGGTCAAGAGTCTGCATCTCGATATCCATCAGCATAAGTACCTGATCCAGTTCTCCTGTGCCACTAAAGTCCATTACACGTGCACCGGCACAGATGTAATAGTCAGGACGAAGAATGGCATCTGCAGTGTACACTGCCATTTCCTCCCACAGCTGGGAAACTGCATTCCTATAAGAAGCGGCCTTGGTCATGAGTGTTTTACCGTCTGTGCGCTGTACTTTTATGAAGCCTTTTTTGTCCAGTATTCGTACAGGGTGTTTATCTTTGGCTGTTGTCTGATAGACGAAGAAGTTTCCGGTCTGTGCTGTTAGCTCAATGTCAGATGCGCTGCTGCGCATATCCCTGGCTGCAAGCTCTCTGGCCTCTGCCTCAGTGCAGGCTGCCATCAGATCCTGTGTTTTGACCTCTGTGGAACCTAAGGCAATTGCGGTGAGCTTTGATGTCTGTGGATCGATCTCGATATGCACTTCTACTGTATCCGGTGCTGCACCACTCTCGACTGCTTTGTTGATTGCCTCAGCTTTTATGCTGCGGATGTCATCAGCGGTAGGGTTAGGGACTACTCGTTCCACTACGTCACGCACCATAGCAAGGGCAACACCAATCGAGGATATTACTTCCGCATTTTCCGGAACGCTGTACTGCACGCCCATCTTTTCAGAGCAAAAGCCGATCAACGAGGTGGCACCTCCGCCAACACCTACCAGAGATATCTGATCTTTTTCAAGCTTATATTTCTCAGCCAGCTCTAGTATTACTGGCGAAATCTTTTCGTAAGCCCTGGTCAGGATCTGTTCTGCTACCTGCTCAACACTGATACCCAGATAGTCTGCCACAGGCTGCATAGCACGGCGGCACGACTCCACATTACCATGTGAATAATCCTTCTCAGTTACAAGACCTAACACATTGGCTGCGCACGTGTTTGTAATAGTGATCCTTTTCCCGCTCTTGAGCTTGATCGCAACGTAGTTTGCAGGATCGCCAGGTTTTGGTGAGAACAGCTCAAGCTGTGGATCAACGATCTCCTCTACAGGTGTGAACGCTGCATAATCAAGGCCAGCAATGTGGGCTGAGCGAGGGCCGACGTCCTCAACCTTGCTTTTACTTACGCGTATCATTGAACCGCCGGCTACACCCAGAACACGGACATCCAGAGATGTGATATAGGTTCTGTGTCCGCCTACTATAGAGTAGTCGATAGCAGGACGTCCATTCTTGATGACACCGATGTTGGTAGTTGTCCCTCCGACCTCAAAATAGACACCATTTGAAGCGCGCAGATACATCAGGGATCCCATGACTGAAGCGGCAGGGCCGGAGAGCATTGTTAAAACCGGTCTCTTTTTCATCTCGCTGATTTCCATAACTCCGCCGTCACCCCTCATTATCATTAGAGGGACCTTTACGCCTGCCTCACGGACAGAGCGTTCGGTCTGATTTGCGGTATTGAGCATTTTGGGCAGGATCGATGCGTTAATGGCAGCAGTACGTGTTCGTCTAGTCAGACCGTAAAGCTTAGTGATCTCAGAAGCTACTGTGGTCTCCATACCCATTTGGTCTTTCGTTATCTCTGCGATATTCTGTTCACAGCTAATGTCATCTACACCGAATGCGCTGGTTGCTACAAATACCTGAGCACCTGCGGACTGCAGATTTTCTGCAGCATTCTTAACCGCCTCAGGAGTGAAACTTTTGTTTGGAATATAGGCATTCGCGATCTCGATTTTTTTGCTTTGATCAAGCTGAATATTTTTTAGATGCATCTGTCTTTTTGCCAGTGCTCCTTCCAAACCGTCAAGGGCGGTTCCGATGATACCGACTTTTGCCACATCACCTTCGATAAGGGCATTTGTGGCCTGTGTTGTGGAGTGTGCTACAAAGATCACATCTTCCGGGGCAATATCGTTTTCTTTCAGACAGTTCTGAAAGGCTTTGACTACGCCTGCGGCAACGCCCGAAGTATCATCATGGGTCGTTTTTACGGTGGATTTTCCGATTATCTGCTGTGTGTCGTTGTCAATCGCGACCGCCTTAGTGTGCGTACCGCCGACATCAATACCCATTCTCACTTTTCTGTTCATAGTATATTTGCTCCTTTTCAATTCTCAGTATTCTGTAACTATCTGTGATATTGTTCGGAGTTAAGCTCTGCCGAACATGAACCAGCACATTAGCTGGACGATAATGCAGACTGTCCAGCCTGCCACCAGACTCAGCTTGAGGAACTCCTTGGTGGTGGTCTTTGTGTAGTTGACTCCCCAGACGATCCAGGACTGAGTTACGCAGCAAGAAACGTTCATTACTGTGCTTGGAATAATAATCAGCGGGGCGAGGAATCCTGTAGCAAAGCCAAAGCCTTTAAGTATGCCAAGTGTCGCGGCACCGCAGCCGAAAAGGGTCAATGGGCCGCGAAACATACCGAAAGGAGCAAGAACTGCGAATACGATACTGAGTATCAGTGTATTATTAGGGATCACACCACCTAGCAGAGCGTTAAAATAAGGCACGCACAGTTCGGCTGATTTGTTGAACATTGGCAGAATGAGCAGGAAGCCTACCAGTGGAGCTGTATCTACAACGCCATCAAAGAAATCCTTGTTGATCATACGACACATCTGAGGCCAAGTCTTTATCTGCCGGCAGGTTATGTACGCATAGAATGAACCGATTGTGAAACCCAGTATGATTGGGATCTTAAATATAATGAGCATTATTACAGGAAGGATCGGAGTTATCATTGCAATGCCAGGCGCGTTTTCTCCTCTGCGGGAGCGAATATCTGCCGGTGTGACTGCGCTCCATGTGTGGACCTTTTTCTTACGACTTAATAACAGAACCATGATCATGATCACAACGACCTGGATCAGCAGTGCATAAATACCCCAGGATGTATGCATATCGTAGGTGTAGAGAGTCTTGCCATTATCATCAAGAAAGAAAGCAGAATATTGCTGATACAGAACAGGATTTACAAACATCCCTGCTCCGACGCTCATCATAAACGAGCAGGTGGCAAGTGTCTTCGGGATACCCAGAGAGAGAAATATCGGAAGTACTATCACACCGATAGCGACTACAGCGCCTGCTCCGAATACAGAGGAGAAGCAGGCTGTGGTTACAACACAGAGCAGAATACATGTAATCTGCGGCTTATCACCACCAAGCTCAGTGACCTTACGAATAAGAGTTGAAGCAATGCCTGTTTTCATAAGTACTCTGCCAAACCATGCGCCGAAAATCACGTTTACCAGAGTTGCGCCCCAGCCTTCAGGACCGCTTTGGAATACTTTTGTCAGAGCGTCCTTTAAGGAGATCCCGACGGTATCCGCGTTCGCGGCGATGAATTCAGGGTTTTTAACCAATAGATTGCCGAGCATCGGCAGCGCTGTCCAGATGATTGCCATAACAAAGATGCCCATCATCAGATTACCTCCTCTGACTGCATAGTAGACCAGCCCGAAGAAGGAGAGTAAAAGCAAAATACCAATTACATATTCCATAATGATCTCCTTTTTTGATGTGTCAATAATAGGGAAGCTGCGAGCTGCGCTTGATAAATGCCTTCTAAGGTGGCCACAATCCAGAAAGAAAATATGTAAGCGCTTTCATATTTTGATTATATATAAGGTTCTGCTAAAGTCAATAGTTTAAACGATATTTTTTGAATTTCCTCTTTTATCGAGCATTTTAGAGCAGACCGTAAGGCTAAAAAATGAAAGCGCTTACTGCAAATAGCCGATTTATTCTCACGTAAATCGCAAACAAATATAGAATTATGATTTGTGAAGAATGCCTTTTGAAATATCAGCAGATCCCTTTTACAACGATTTAGTTTATTCAGGCGCGCGAAAGCCGTATCTCAGATATGAGGATACAGGAACAATTTGGCACTGGTATTGTCGTTAAATATTAGAGAAGCATTCACGAAAGCAGAGCTATATTTGTAATTTTTTTGAAAAATATATTATTCTTGGAACAATTAGGCATAGGAATTGTCGTTATATATTAGAGACATATTATCTTTGATCGCTGCTGATTAAGTTGCAGAGTTTTCCTCTCTGCCTGACTGCAAGGTATGAGTCATCGATCACAGAATAATAGTTCGTTACAGCGAAGAAAAACGTCCATTTTCGCCCCGAGATCATACATTTCTCAGGCTGGTATGGGCGTCTTTTATTGTGCACGTTTTTACTTTTGAGGCATTCCCGAGTGGGAGATTGGAGGTGAATTTGTATGCCGAGAATGTCAAAACATAACAAGGAAGAAATGGACTTCTTCCTCGATGAGCACGGCCGCATCAAATATGCAGAGCAATGCAGGCAGTGCGAACGTGACTGTAAGCAGAGCTTTCGCGCGGTCATTGTGCAATGTCCCGAGTATAACTCGAAGCGCCGGAAGAAATGATCACAGTCACGCAGGGAGTCAAGGGGGAAAGCCTTGCCCACGACATCTTTGCAGCGAAGCTGAAAGTGTCATAGTGGGTTACACACATTCAGCAGG
>JBGUVT010000184.1:0-7330 GCA_045220485.1 Anaerovoracaceae bacterium
ACAGTATCCAGGACAGCAAGCGACAGATACTACATATCCCTCCAGGTGGAAGAGGAATTTGAGGTGCTGCCGAACAAGGGAGGAGAGATAGGCATAGATGCAGGACTCAAATCTCTGTATACTGACTCCGACGCAAATTCAGTCATCAACCCGAAGGCTTTTGCTAAGCACGAGAAGAGGATCAGGCGTCTGCAGAGAAGCCTTTCGAGGAAGCAGAAAGGATCAAGGAACAGAGAAAAGGCAAGAAAGAAGCTGGCCATAGAACACGAGAAAGTATCGAACATCAGGAACGACTTCCAGCACAAGATCAGCTACAGGCTGGCGAACGAGAACCAAGTCGTCTGCATAGAGGATCTTGATGTGAAGGGAATGATGGCTGACCACAGGCTGGCAAAAGCGATAACTGACGCATCATGGTCCGGATTCTACAGAAAGCTCGAATACAAGATGGCTGATCACGGAGGCGTGCTCATAAGGGTACCTAAGATATACCCTTCCAGCCAGAGGTGCAGCTGCTGCGGGAAGATAAACCACAAGGTCAGAGACCTATCTGTACGCAGGTGGACATGTCCTGTTTGCGGAGCAGAACATGACCGTGACATCAATGCCGCAAAGAACATACTTGAAAAAGGCCTTGAGATGCTTGCATCTTAGGCCCTGACAAAAACACAAACTATGTACCGTGGGTCGCACGGGAATCCAAGCCTGTGGAGAGAGTGTAAGACGCTGAATCTTAGGACAAGGCGCAGTTCTCTGTGAAGCAGGAATCCCCTACCTCTAAGCATTCATGCGTAGGTGGCGGGAACGTTCAATAAAGATAATTAATACAAATAAATATTTCAGATAAGGTGTTGACAGAGGGCTCTTTTTGTACTATTGTACTAAGTAGTTAATACAGTAATACAAAAGTGAAAGAAAAGGGACGGCAAAATGGAATGGAACTTTAAAGATGGAATCCCTATCTACACTCAGATAATAGATGAGATGACCATGCGTATCGCGAGCAGCGCATACGCACCCGGCGACAAACTGCCGTCGGTGAGGGATATGGCGCTGGATGCCGGAGTCAATCCGAACACCATGCAGAGAGCTCTGGCTGAGCTGGAACGCAGAGGCCTGGTCTATTCGGAGCGTACAAGCGGGAGATTTGTTACAAAGGAGGAAGCTGTGCTCAGAGATCTGCACGAGGAACTTGCGAAGAAATACTTCGAAGAACTCACAGAGAAGCTTCGCAAGATAGGAATGGACGATAACGCAATAAAGGCATCCGTAGACAAGTGGATGAAAGAGATAAAGTAGAAAGGAGGCAGAGAGATGGCAAGAATAGAGATCAACAATCTTACAAAGAACTTCGGCGATCTTACGGCTCTTGACGATGTCACTGTCTCGCTGGAGCAGGGACAAATCGTAGGTCTGCTCGGACCGAACGGAAGCGGAAAGACTACGCTTATCAAAATACTGAACGGACTGCTTCAGCCTACATCGGGCGGCGTTACAATAAACGGCATCGCACCGGGAGTCGAAACAAAGAAAGTGGTGGCGTACCTGCCTGACAGGAACGCGCTGCCGGACTACATGACAGCATCGCAGCTCATGGACATCTACGAAGACTTCTTCGAAGACTTCGACAGACTGAAAGCGGAGGCCATGGTGGACGACCTCGGCATCAACCGCAAACAGACGATGAAAAAGATGTCAAAGGGCACAAAAGAGAAACTGCAGCTCTGCCTGGTAATGGCAAGACAGGCCGAGGTCTACCTGCTCGATGAGCCTATCGGCGGAGTCGACCCGGCAACGAGGGACTACATCCTCCGCACTATCATCTCGAACTACAACGAAAATGCAGTCGTGCTTATCTCGACCCACCTGATCGCAGATGTTGAGTCGGTGCTCGATGACGTAGTGTTCCTGAAGGAAGGCAGAGTGGTCCTTCACAAGGCAGCGGACGCGATCCGCGAAGAGAAGGGTGAAAGCGTAGACAAGCTCTTCAGGGAGGTATTCAAATGTTAGGTAAACTTCTTAAATACGAGATCCCGGCAATGGGACGCAAACTTCTGCCGCTGTATGTGGCATGGGCTGCAACGGCGCTGTTTCTCGGACTGACGACTCAGGCCGCGGAATCGAAGAATGAATTCATGGTGGTAATATCCGCGCTGCTCTACACAGCGATAGCGACAGCCATCTTCGTAATGACAATAATCATGATAGTCCAGAGATACAGTAACAGTCTGCTGGGTGACGAAGCATACTTCAACCATGTGCTGCCGGTGACTGTTTCAGAACACATCGGCAACAAGGCGATATCCGCAACACTGTGGGTATTTGTGACCATACTGGTTGCAGTTTTTACAGGCCTCCTGATAGGAATCGGAGCACTCATCGTCTCGGGAGAATTCATAAGTCTTAGGGAACTGATACAGTCCTTCTATCAGATCGATCTGCCGAAGCATTTCGGGCTGTATGTGATAGAGGTGCTGCTTCTGACGATCACAGGCACGGTGAAGACCATCATGCAGATCTATGCAGCGATCACGATCGGACATCAGGTGCCAAACCGCACTACTCTCGCATCGATCGGAGCATACATACTGATCATGATCTTCGAATCGTCAGTAGGAAGAGCGCTGATGCCTCTGATCTTTAATCTGGAGTACAGCGCGGATGGATTCGTGAATTTCAACAGAGTCTTCATACCGGGCTTCATCCTGACGGTGATCTTCTCGGTGATCTACTTCTTCATCTGCAAATATCTGATGGAAAACAAACTTAATCTGGCGTGAGGGAAACCCAAAAGGGGACAGTCCCCAACAATGATGACAGGAGCCTTCGGGCTCCTGTTCTTGTTTGTGCAGACGTTCTTTATAAAGTAGTCTTTGGCTCTCCATATTCACGCTTCATTGCGTCCACAGTAATTATCCACTGCTTTCCGAATTTGCATACATCAACGCCGTTTACAAGCTTTCCATACACAATTGCTTTACGTAGCGTACTTTCATTCAGACCCCATAACTGGGTCGCATCCCCAAATGACATCAGATTGTCAAATGGTGAATCGACTTTCACACCGTTGTCATATAGCTCGTCGCAAGATAAGTCGATATCATCATTCCAGACTATGCCGTAACCGCCTATGTCAACACAGACCTCATAAAAGAGCTCTGGCTTGTTCAGGAAAGCCTCGAATGGCTTTAGGCTCTTTAACAGAGGCTTTACATCATATATCTTTGTCACACCTTCGGAAAACTGGACGCTCAGCCTGTAGTCAGGCAGAGGGCTGACACTTTTCACCTTATGAAACATAAAACCTCCTTTCAGGTTCGGCGCTGCTATTCTAGTGGAGGAATACCGGGGCGGGTTATGTTCAGAGGGAAGGAAGTACATTCTTACTACGATTCCATAGAATCTGGAAATAGTTGGCATAATTACTCCTTTTTAACTATATCACGATACAGTGATGTGTCAACAGCTTTTATTTATTATTAAACAAAGACATAGGCAAGCCTTTACACATTAGCATGACAGAGGATCTGGTTCTAAAAAGGGCCTTGCGGTCATCCTATGCTACGCTTATAATTTGGTCAGGAAGAGCGTCGTTCGTCAACGACTAACTCGACCCAAAGATTTGTGTCGCCGCCTAGTTACGTGAACTGGCGGCCTTTTTAATGGATATCGTTACCCGCACAGTCCGTCGACTGAGCGTTATGGTAACTCGAACCATCTCTGGTCTCCTCCCTTCATCCGATTTGTCATTGGCCTCACCTCCTTGGCGTTAAGAGATGTGACAATATCGTTTAGGGCCGAGCCAGCCGCGAGTCACTGCTTTCCTGACAAATTCAATTCTATCAATGGAGCAAGACTGGTCAATTTCAAAATATAGCAAAAAACCGCAAAGACCCTAATGTCAACAGTGGTATAATAATTATGTATATACAAAATTGGCGCATAAACGAGTATACGGAAAGGCGGTCGGCTATGGACGATAAGATCAAAGAATTAAAGAAGATAATCGACGAAAGTAACAACATCGTATTCTTCGGCGGCGCGGGCGTGTCCACAGAGAGCGGCATCCCTGACTTCAGGAGCGCCAACGGCATCTACAACATGAACCTCGGCAGAACGGTCTCCCCTGAGGAGATGATATCTCACTCCTTCTATATGAGGCATACCGAGGACTTCTATGAGTTCTACAAGGATAAGCTGATCTATGAGAACGCTCAGCCTAATAACTGCCACAAAGCGCTGGCAGAGCTTGAGCGCCAGGGCAAGGTGAAAGCGGTAGTTACACAGAACATCGACGGTCTGCACCAGAAAGCCGGCAGCAAGGTGGTATGGGAGCTTCACGGATCCACATTACGCAACTACTGTGAGAGATGCCATGCTTTTTATGGCGTAGAGAAAGTGCTGGAGTCGAAAGGCGTTCCATATTGCGATAAGTGCGGCGGCAGGATCAAGCCTGACGTAGTTCTTTATGAAGAGGGACTGGACAGTGATGTCATCGATGGAGCTGTCAGAGCTATCTCAAATGCTGACACTCTTATAGTCGGCGGTACCACACTGATAGTTTACCCGGCAGCGGGACTTATCCATTACTTCCACGGAAAGAAACTGGTGCTGATCAACATGAGTGCGACGAGCGCGGACAGCAGGGCTGATCTGGTGATCCATGATAGAATCGGTGAAGTGTTCGCACAGGTGATGGGCTGGTAAAAGGGAATGAGCAGAGTAGAAAGGCATGCGGCAGAAGAAGCTGCGTTAAGCAACACAGAAGAAAAGGTGTCTGAGCCTAAGAAGAAGAAAAAGAAAGGCAAACCGACGCCGCTCGGAAGATTCCTCAATCTCCTGGGCAGTCTTATAATGCTGGCTGTCATTTTGCTGTGCCTTGCACTCGCGGCGCCGCGTCTGGCCGGCATCAAAACCTTCGTGGTCATCAGCGGCAGTATGGAGCCGGCCATCCCGGTAGGCAGCATGGTATATTCCAAAGCGGTAGATCCCAAAACTCTCGAAACAGGCGATGTGATAGTCTTTTACAGCAGCAACGCCCCGCAGGGAGGAGGCACTGGAGAGGTGATCCCTGTCACACACAGAGTGGTGCTGAATGATACCACAAATGGCGAGATCACCACCAAAGGCGATGCCAACGAGAAAAACGACATATCGAAAGTTGCATATTTAAATGTAGAAGGTAAAGTGATATTCCACATACCACAGATGGGGTATCTGGCTGCACCGCTGTCTTCGATGACGGGCAAGATAGCACTCGCCCTGATAATACTGGCAGGATACCTTCTGACCGAAGTGGGCAGCTCTTTACGCAAAAGGAGCTAAAAGCAGGAAAACAAAAAAGTGTAGCAGGGCAGAAAAGTATAGTAGAGCAAAAAGTGTATAAGAACAAAAAAGTACATGAATAATTTTTAATAAAATATAAAAAAATTTGGATATGACGGTTTCGATGACGGTTGAAACAGCTATTTGTTGCGCACGTGTTGCGCAACTTTTTTTATATTTAGGCAGTATATTGGCTGTCTTCGCGCAGCCGCTAAAAAGTGCAAAAAAACTAATGTGAAGATATATAAGAAGGGGTTAATTATGAGGCCAACTCCAGACAAGATGAGCGCATTCATGGCGCTGCTTAAGAAGAAGATGAACTTCAAATCGCTGGTCATAACTTTGGCAGCGATAGTGGTGTTCACTACTACTTATCTACTTGTACTCCCTGCATTCACTCTCGACAAGGAAGAGGCTGCGGAGCAGGGCGGCATTGATGTGGCTGTTGAACAGACAGTCGAGACCGCCAATGAAGAAGCACCGGCAGAACAGGCAGAGGAGCCGGCAGCTGAACAAAATGAGTCAGCTGATGCTGTCACGAAGGCGGAAGAGCCAGCAGCTAAAGAGGAGGTAAAAGAAGAGACCGCCTCACCAAAGCAAGAGGACAGCGATGTCAAGGAAGAGAAGAAGGAAGATAAGGAAGAAGTCAAACTGCTCAGCAAAAAGAAGGAGCTGACAGCAGAAAAAGAGAAGACTGACAACTTCACTATCTCCGCAGTTGTTGACAAGGACGCAAAGGTTCCGGAAGACGTATTCCTGCAGGCAACAGAGCTTACAAAGGATACTGAGGACTTTGATTACGACAAGTATTACAAGGATGCCCTCAAGGTACTGAAGAAAGATGCGGACAATGTCAAGGGAATCAAGACAATAAAGTTTTATGACATCTCCCTCGAAGCAGAGTCCCAGGAGGAATCAGTTGAGCCGAAGGCAGCAGTCAACGTCAAGATCGCATATGACGACGGACTCAAGGTAAAAGATGCAGACAACATCCGCATCGTGCATTTTGCTGAGCAGAAAAACGGCGAAGTAAAGGCGGAAGTCCTTGACAGCAAAGAGAACAAAGTAGAGACAACAGTAAACAAGAAATCCGAGATGACCGAGGCCTCATTCGATACAGAAGGATTCTCCGTTTATGCAGTTGTTGAAATGGAATTAGTAAATGAGTTTACTATCACAAACCCTGACGGTGAGAAGGTAACTTATCTTGTAAGTGCTACATACGGCCCGAAAGCGGAGATACCGGAAGACGCAGTTCTTTCAGTTGAAGAGTATGGAAAACTGAGCAGTGAATACAGAAAGGCTTACAAGGCAGTCGTTGAACAGAAGCTCAACGAAGATGACATGTTTGATGAGAGCTCTTACGGCATGACTGCATTCGATATCTCGATACTCGATGCAGAAGGCAATAAAGTAGAGCCAAAAGACACAGTCAAAATCTCGCTCTCAATAAAGGATCTCCCGAATGAAGTAATCAAGAAAGATGCTTCGCAGACTCTTGAGATCCAGCATCTTGACGAAAGCCAGAATGAGCTCAAAGTTGAGACAGTGGCTTCAGTTGAAGACGGTAATATCAAGGTTAACGGTGAATCTGCTGAAGCAGAATTCAAGTTAGACAGCTTCTCAACATTCACGATTGGTTGGAACGGCAGAGGCACCAACAACAGTACTACTACCCTGAGATGGAGAGATGGTAACCAAGCACGCGGTTTCTTAACGGTTCAATATGCTGATGACGGTGAAAATGCTATTACGAGACCGGATGGAATTGGGAACACTGTTGACTTTGATAACCTTTCTGATGGTGCAGAGCATCCATTCGACATTGCAACTGATCTTGTGCGTGATATAGATCACTATACATATCACCGTGCTTATGTGATGAAAGACGGACAAAAGGCGGAAGTCACTTCGGTAAAGGGCGAGCGTCATGGGGATGTCACTACGATCACATATTACAACGGAGATGAAGAGGTTCTTTCAGCTAGTTACGATGCGACAGGAC
>JBGUVT010000185.1:0-6104 GCA_045220485.1 Anaerovoracaceae bacterium
GCGGCCGCCACATCACCGGTCAAAACGATTAGAAGTTTAGGTCAATATCGTTTTGGATATTATATTTGCCGTTGTTTTTTATAGTAAGGATTTCAACAGCGCGGTCGATAAGCGACTTGAGAGCTTCTCGTGTCTCATCATCAGGACAACCTACATAACGGAATTCTTTATCGTTGTCGATGAAGAAGGAATCATAGAGATCACTTACTGCCATGAAAGCATTAGTAAGCTCTTCATCGTCGGCCAGTTCCGGCGGATTGTCATTATCGATCACAAAACCATCTTCATCATAAAGCCAGACACAGTAGGTGTTATACTCCAGCATAAGTCGTATTGTATTAATCATAATCAATTCTCCTTCGTACTTTTTAGATTTGCACTAACAATGTATCCATTGCTACCAACCTGAACTGCTACGCGATGAGTCTCTCCATTATATGTGAATTCGTAAATCGCGCGAGGCGGCGTCCTCTTACCTTGCGTTCCAACCACGTTTCCTTGATGCACAGCTTCCAGGACATAATTAGGGATATCGTCATTTGATATTCCTCTCCCATTAAATTCGTGTCCGTGTCGATCAACGATCTATAATTGAGATGTCAAGAGATAACGTGCGTGTTTTTGCAATATATGCACGTTAATCGACAATAAATGACCGGACATTATGAGCTTCAGACAATTAGGTTTGGGACTTTCCCGTATCATTGGTATCGAAGAGCCTTCTTGGGTATATTGCCATAACAAACCCTAGAACAATGGAACAAAGTTTTTCGTAATATTCAGAAAACATTCACCTTTCGCTTTTATACGATGGTATCGCTAATGTAAAGATTTACGCAATTGTTGTTCCGATTGTTCCGTGATGGCTGAAACGCAGCGCTTTCAAGGGATTGGGGCGGAACAATCTATGTAACAAAGTCCGGAACAGTCTGTAAAACGACCTTTATCATAGATCGTTTCAACAGCTGTTCCGGTTGTTTGTTCATGAATAGCTCACGTTATGATGTTTGTTCCGGAGACCGTTCCGTAGTTTGTTCCAAAGGGGCATGATCCCTTTTTCGACTGTAGACCCGCTGCTTTCCGTAGATCGGGAGCCATATGGTGCCGCCTGTCTTTTCCCATCCGTCAATACCTGCCATGATGGCACTGATCTCAAAGCTGTTCTTATGCTGAAAGTCAGATTTGTCCTTGCCAAAGCATTCGCACCAGATCTCTATGTTGGATACGCAATCTCTTCTTCTGACGTCGCCGCCGGTATAAAGCATTCCCTGACTTCTGACATAATCCTGCCTGTCATAAAGAGGCAGTTCACTCCAGTTCGCTGGCAGAGGCAGGTCAAGGTAGTCTGTAACAAGACCCTCTCTGTCGTCATGTTCCATAGCGGCAGCCTGCTCCATCTTGGCGTATTCTTCAAGTTCGTGTGAGAGGAACAGCTTCTCGCCACTGCCGGCGATGTGAAGAGCCTCAGCCCATATCTGACCGACATCGTCCTGCGTGAGATCCCATGGTTTCATGATACCTGTTCCTGGAGTCCGGACTGTCCAGAATCTGCGGTTGCCCGTGACGTCTCTAAGGAATCCGTTCTCCGCATTAGTAGTTCCGAAGAACACGCACTGACGTGGGTGAGGGCTGACTCTGCGGCCGTATGAAGCTCTGTATTTGTCATCCTGCCGGGATATGAAAGCCTTGACCTTATCTATGTCAGCCTTTCTGATGCCGGCAAGCTCTCCGATCTCTTGAATCCAGTAACCCTGCAGTTTCTCCGCTGCCGTCTTGTCATTCATGTCGGAAATGCTGAGGCTGTCAGAGTACCATTCCATCCCGAGTTTTGAGATGAAAGTGGATTTGCCGATACCCTGCGGACCGTTGAGAACAAGTATGTGGTCGAACTTGATCCCCGGCTCATATATCCTCCTGACAGCTGCGCAGAGGATCTTTCGTGTTACCGCCCTTACATATGGGTTGTCATCTGCACCGAAATAATCAATGAGCAGAGTATCGACCCTTGGCTTATTATCCCACTCAGGCAGCGATGCGAAGTAATCCTTGATAGGGTGGTATGACCTGTCGTCCGTCACTTTAGACAGCGCTGTGCGGTAGTTGTTCTGGGTGAAGCTGCCGTAGCGCTCATCTATGAGACACATGAGATGGGCGTCATCCACATCGCGCCAGTACTTTGAATTATGATTCCAGGGAACGCTGCCTTTGATCTCAAGATCGTCAGCAAGCTGGTTGAATACGATCCCCTGGAAATCCTCATCATTTTCCAAAATAAGTCTCATGTTGCAGAGTGTATTGCAGGCTCTGCCATTCTTGTTCAGGGTGAGCTGATCTGTCCAGCTTCCGGATTCTTCAAGCGAACCTTCCTGACTTATATCTGGATTATCATCATTATATATAGTATCTTTTGTCGTTACTGTCATTCAAGCCTCCTGTGGTTTACTGATCTGTATCTGAATATGATGTTCTTTGTTATGTTTTCTGTTTCTCTGTTCATGTGAACCTCCTTATTTTGAGATTTGAAATCGTGATAATAGCTCTTAACGCGCTCTTTCGCGCGATCTTTCTTTGTCAATGGCCGCAAGATTCTCCCGTACATGGTCTGAACGCTCTTGTATATCTCTGCAGACCTTCAGTTCGTGGCGAAGCTCTCTGATCTCAGCAGTGAGTTCTTTCACCTTGCTTTTCGCATCGCTTATCTCGCTTTCGGGAAGTACGCGGCGCGTCATGCGCCTGAATTCATCCCTGTCGCTGCTGAGCTCTTTCGCCCGACCCTCGATATTCTCCATAAGATCCGAGAGATCCTTTTCAGTGTCCACATGGTATCTGGACAGGAGCTTGGCCTGCTCTGAATACTGGTCGCATTTCAGAAGGTCCTCCTTCAGAAGAATGTGGAGCTTTGTCGGGTTCTGCTGATACTTCGGCAGGTAGCCAAGCTCGTAGCAGTACCTGAGGTAAAGCTTCTCAAGTCCGCTGCGGCCCATAATGCGGTCGATGCGCCGGCGGAGATTATAATTATTTGGCTGGCGATATTGCTGCCGCAGTCGTTCCGTCCTTACAGACGGGTCATTGTCATAGACCCGCCGCTCTATGCTCTCCCGGGTGTAACCATCTCCGAGCTTATGGATGCGGATCGGCTTTTTGCCGCCGGGTGGTGTTATCGTCCAGTACTTCCTCTGCGAATCGAAGCGGTAGTTGTAGCCGCGCTTCCTGAGTTCATATTTGAATTCTTCTATGTTCAGGCTGAGTGAGACCGCCTCGTCTATCGCCTGACGTGCCACATTGTACCTCGTAGGCATCCCGGCTTTCTCCATCTTATATACATACTGGTTCACACCTCTGCCTTTGGGGTTCTCAACTATAGACAGACCACGCTCCAGACATATCCGGTCAGATGCTTCCCTGAGCTGCCTGTAAGTGTCATTGCAGTCATGGAATTTCAGCCCGTCCCTGAAGGACACCGAGTTGATCACTATGTGGTTATGAGTGCACTTGGTGTTGACGTGGGTGGCGACCACCATTTGAAAGCGGTCGCCCCACAGTTCTTTTGCAAGTTGTACTCCTATCTCGTGAGCCTCGTCAGGGGTCACTTCTCCCTCGCGAAAGCTTTGATAAGCGTGATAGGCAACATTGCCGCCGGTCTTGCCAAATCTTATCTTGGTGGCGTTGAACTGGTCACGTGCGAACTCCACGCTGCAGTTGATCCCGGTCGTGTAGAAGAATTGCTCTGTTTTGTCTTCGTCTGCCGCATATGCGATCACGTCGGCGAGAGCCTGCCTCTCGGCCGCGGTGAACTCGCGCTGAGTCTTCTCGGGGTTCGTGATATATTCGAGCGGACTGTCCGCACGGCCTCTTATGTTCCATATTTTCGTTACCGCCATCAATGATCACCTCTTTTTGGAATGAGGATCTCCTGTTCGATACCATTCTGGAAAGCTCTCCATCCCATGGCCTCCGCCATGATCGCGATCATATCCGCTTTGTTGTCGGCGTTCATCGCGACTTCGTCGATTCTATCCGCGAACTCGCGGATGCTCTCCATGGTCTTCCAGAAGACCTCGTCCGGCATGATGACCGGGTGATAACCTTTGACTCTCTGTCTGAGGAACTCAGCCTCGGTCAGACCGGCTGCCTGCGACTTGGCTTTTATATCGCGGTCCTCTTCGCTGTTTACCCAGAAACTCTTTTTTATATCTCTTCGCATATATTGTTGTCTCCTTTCTCGACATGATTCGTGTAGTAGTTTGTTTTGTCGGCGTCAGACGGGGGTCTGGGGGATGCCACCAGGTTCGCATTCCTGCCAGTAGGAGCAGGTATGCAGTGCTTGTTCCAACTATGCAGACCCCCGGACGGCACTTTTTTCAGTTGGTACCGGCTGCAGTTACTGCCCGGCTGGACCCGTCTTTTGCTTGATTTCCTCGCCTCGGCCAGAGGCTTCGGTACATTATCTGTTCTTCCGCAGGTCTGGACACAAACTTTGGTGCTGTTGTCACTAATGTGATATGACTTTTTATCTGTTATGACGCCACCTGCTGCGAAACCGCTTATCCGCGCACCTTTTGGTATTGATCGCGCCGTTTTCAGATATCTGACCGGCATCAGATATGGTGATAATTGATGCCGGCCTTTATGCAGCGCAGGCATGCTGCTCAGAAGGATCATGAGCCGAGGAATCCCCAGTCTATGCTTTCGGGGTCGGCATCAGCTGGTTCCTCTGCCGGGGGAGTCTCAGTCTGCAATGGCTGAACTGCTGGAGCGCTTGCCTGTTGCAGGGCAGATAAGTCTGTCATGCAGCCTGCCAGAAACAGCGGCAGTGTCTGCTTCAGAGATTCACAGACACCATCTACTATCTGCTGTATGAAACTTTCCTCGCGCTCGCGGGTCTCCAGATACGGGTCCTCCTGGCTCCTGTAATAACGGTCGAAGTAGTCCAGCAGGGCGAGGTGGATCACATGATTCCATGAACTGAATTCATTTCTGTCCATCGTCTGCAGATAATCCCAGGCTTTCTTCTGATCCGGTTTGTCCAGATTGAAGCGTACGGGGAGTTTTCTTGTGTTGTCTTCCATCACTTCCCCCTTCTGAGCATCTGATAGGCCAGATACTCATAGCCCTTGGCAGTTGCGCAGATGTCCTCGTTGATCTCGACTCTGTCCGGATCATATTTCCCGAAGTTCTTTACCAGGCAGGCTCCGCCTCCGACTATGTGGAGTCTGACGAGATCATGATCGTACTCATATCTGCGGAGCGTCTCGAAGATGCTTGCCACATATTCTTCAGCAGCTTTACGGATCACCGAGATATACTTCTCTCCGATCTCCGCGGTGCCGAATCTCAGCACTCTTTCGATAGAGGATTCATCGATGCTCATGCAGTACCTGTTCATTACCTCATTTTTCGCTTTGATCACGCACTGGTTGACTCCTAGCTTCTCCGTCCAGCAGCGGGATTCCTGCGGCTTCTTATCAATGACATACATGATGTTCATCGTGCCGTTGCCGATATCCGCTACCATGTGTATTCCATGATACTGATCTACGTTTCTGACTATTGCCGGATATCCCTGTGGGAATACTGTGCAGCCGATGATCCTGATGCGGTATTCCGTGCCGTTGAATCTGTACCTGACGGCCTTCTTCTTGAGCAAATATTCCCTAAAGGATTCTCTCTGCGTTCCGACCCATTTAAGGGGCAGGCCGCAGGCGATGTGGACATCCGCCTCGGTTATGTGTTCCTGGTTGAGTTCTCTGGCTATAGCCATCAGAGTCAGGATGTAGTAGTCCTCGTCGATAGCTTTATCCGGGATGAATTCCTTGTGGCCTTCGCCGATTCTGTACCACTTCCCCGCATACTCAAGAGTGTTGCCGTCGAATACCGGCTTGCTGTCACAGGCGATAACTCCTGTTGGTGTCACGGTGTTTGCGGTCTTGATGTTGCCATAGCCGTGATCTATGGCGATGATCCTGGTTCCTTTGAAATCTGTCATTAAGATCCTCCTTTTTGAAATTTCTTGTTCGTCCGGAGGAGCCTTGTGATATACTTGTATTGCTTAGAGGTATATCGGGGCTCCGGCCGGATATTCCGTTACATCAGCGGTTCATGTG
>JBGUVT010000186.1:0-21667 GCA_045220485.1 Anaerovoracaceae bacterium
GGATATGTCTGTATCCCGGTATTTGACTGAAGGAAAACGGAGGAAATGATATGTCAATCGAACTGGAATTTGCATTAGAACATAAGAATGATCCTGCGGTACTTTGCTGCAGAATGGAGCCGGGTGAGATCTCGCATCACAATCTGGAAGATCCTGCTATTTTCCCTGACCTGGTAGATACAGGACTTCTTAAGCTTGACGGATGCCTGACTATCGCACAGTGCCTCGGTGCTACTCTCAAGGAAGTATCTGACTCCCTGACACCGCTCACAGCAGATATCGTAGACAATATTCAGGATCCTGATGCCGGTGAAGAAGAGGCAGCAGAGGAAGCTCCTGCAGAAGCAGCAGCTCCTGCACTTGCAGTTCCTGCAGGCACACAGATGACATTCGGCGGTGGAGTTGTTAAGCTTTACATTGCAGAGGGCAAGGACATCGCAATCGAGTTTCCGGTATAATCAGAAAAAGCCGCATTAGAGCAATAAGCAGATAAAGAGGGCATCCGTACAGGATGCCTTCGATTTTTATTGCCCGCCTGTAAGGAAACAGCGTATACTTGAATTCAGAGGTTTATAGTTCACATCAAACAGGGGACATGACATGAACGGCTTCAGCTGGGAATGCAGAACAAAAGTGAAGTTCGGTAAAGGATGCGTCAGAGAACATCTTGCAGACTTTGTAAAGGAATTTGCCCTGCCGGGGCACAACATAATGATCGGATACGGCGGCGGCTCCGTCAAAAGAAACGGTGCTTATGACGATGTCATAAGCGGGCTGGAATCATTGGGATACAGCAGGGAAGGCAATGCAACAGAGGGCAATCTCATAGTCGAGTTCCCGGGTATAATGTCAAATCCTACTCTGAGAAGGATGCGTGAAGGAGCTGAGCTGGCTGCTCAGATGGATGTAGGTCTGGTGATCGGCATAGGCGGAGGGTCTGTAATGGATTGCTGCAAGGCTATTTCAGTGCAGGCCGGCTATGAGGGCGATGCATGGGAAGATTTCTGGATGCAGGGCAAGCCGATAACACATGATGTTATACCTTGCGGTGTGGTAGTTACCATGCCTGCGACAGGGAGCGAAGTGAACGGCTGTGCCGTGCTTACAAACGAGGATACGCATATCAAGACCGACAGAGACTATCCGGAGATGAATCCGGTATTTGCGCTTATGGATCCGTCATATACGCTTACGATGCCGCTCAGACAGCTCAAGGCAGGCACTTTCGACATCCTGTCGCACATAATGGAAACATACTTCAGCTATCCTGTAGAAGATAATCCGGCGGATGATGTGTCCGAAGGCCTGATGAGAGGACTTATAAGGGATTTCAGAACAGCAGTCGAAGATCCTGATGACTATCAGGCAAGAAGTAATATAATGTGGACGGCATCACTGGCCGAGAACCGCATCATCAAGACAGGCAAGACCAAGGACTTCCAGGCTCATAACATGGAACATCAGCTTTCGGCATACACGGACTGCAACCATGGTGAAGGGCTTGCCGTTCTGCATCCTGCATATTACAGGCATATTTATAAAGACGGTCTTGGGAAGTTTGTGAGATTTGCGGAGAGAGTCTGGGGGATTGATCGCGATAAATATGAAAGCAACGAAGAAATTGCTCTTGCTGGGATCGAAGAGCTCGCATCGTTTATAAAGGAAATGGGCCTGCCGTCAACATTGCGTGAGCTTGGCTTTGGCAGAGAAGAATATGAAATGCTTCATGAGATCGCGGAATCCTGTTTCATTTCACAGGGGGCATTCAGACCTCTGACGACAGAAGAGATACTCAGGATTTACGAAGAATGCTGGTAATCTTTGAAAAAGTATAGAAAAGGGACATAAAAGGACTTTTTATAAAAATTATGTGGAAGAAAATATTTGAACCGGTAGATATGACAGCAGGCGATCCGGTGCGCCAGATCGTAAAATTCATGATACCTATGTTAATAGGCAACGTGTTCCAGCAGCTTTATAACACTGTTGACAGCATTGTTGTAGGGAAATATATAGGTGACAATGCTCTGGCTGCCGTAGGAAGTGCAGGACCGATTCTAAATCTTCTTCTGGTATTGTTTATGGGCATATCAGTCGGAGCCGGGATCATGGTATCACAGTATTTCGGTGCCCGACAGCGCAAGGCTCTTTCCAGGACTATCGGAACATGCATTACAATGACTTTCGTCGCCTCACTGATTGTAATGGCCATTGCACCGCTCGTTACCATGCCGCTGCTCAGGCTGCTGAACACCCCGGCAGAGATAATAGACTGGTGTGACAGATACCTAATGACTATTTTCCTGGGAATAGCAGGCTGCGCGTTCTATAACATCCTTGGCGGTATGCTGCGGGGTCTTGGCGATTCAGTGTCTGCTCTCCTGTATCTTGTGATAGCAACAATACTGAACATATTCCTGGACATCTACTTCGTGGCAAAGCTCGGACTGGGAGTTCCGGGAGTTGCGCTGGCTACGGTCATTGCACAGACTATCTCAGCCGTTCTGTCATTCCTGAAGCTCCGCAGAAGAACCGATTGCTTTGACATGAAGGCAGCCTATCTGAAACCGACCCGCAAGTATCTGGGAGAACTTGTAAGACTGGGGCTTCCGTCGGGTATCACGCAGGCTATTTTTTCGCTTTCCATGGTAGTCGTACAGTCGCTCACCAACAGCTTCGGACCGATGTGCATCGCGACCAACGTAATAGTAATGAGGATCGACGGTTTCGTAATGATGCCTGCATTCTCGTTCGGCGCGGCGATGACGACATTCGCAGGGCAGAACATCGGAGCCGGCAGACTGGACCGCGTAGAGACAGGAGCCAAAAAGGGAACTTTTGTTGCCATGGCGACTTCTGCAGTGATAACTGTGCTCATACTTATTTTTGGTAAATATCTGATGATGCTGTTCACAAACACAGATGAACTGGTTGAACAGAGCTATCACATGATGATGATTCTGGGTTTCGGCTACATTGCCATGGAAGTCACACAGTGTCTGCAGGGAATAATGCGCGGAGCCGGTGATACGATGGCTCCTATGTGGCTTTCAATGATATCTACAGTAATCATACGTGTGCCGCTGGCATACCTGATGACATGGATGACAAGGTCGCCTGAGGAGCCTCATGGCCACTTCTACATGATGTTTGTTTCGCTGCTGGTTACATGGCTGATAGGAGCGGCAATGACATTCATCGTCTATAAAACAGGACGCTGGAAAAACAAGGCAATTATTTAAGAAGATAAAAGCAGACCGCTCGTTTCCGGGCGGTTTTTACGTGAACGAAAATTCACTTGACAGCGGCAAGCCTTTGAAATACTATGTAGTTAACTTGTGAATTAACATTCACGAGAGAGAAACAGGAGGAATTCAATATGGCATATAACGGTTTTGCAATAGATAAGTACCTGGATGCTGATGCAGTGAATGCACAGCTTGACAGGCTCATAAAGAGCCCTATATACGGCGTGCTGCCTGACGCTCTCGCGGAGTATGAAAGTGAGTATTTTGAAAAGAAATGCGCACGTTCCAAAGAAGAGATCAGTGAGGCAAGGAATATTATTCCGGGAGGAGTACAGCACAACCTGGCGTTCAACTATCCGTTTCCTATTGTAATAACTAAGGCGGACGGAGCTAAGCTATATGATATCGACGGCAATGAGTATTACGATCTGCTGCAGGCAGGCGGACCGACAGTACTCGGCAGCAATCCTGAATGCATCAGGGAAAAGGTCATAGATCTTCTCAACACCTGCGGACCGTCAACCGGACTCTTTCACGAATACGAATACAAACTTGCAAAGAAGATCTCCGATCTCGTGCCGTCTGTTGAGATGTTCCGCATGCTGGGATCCGGCACGGAAGCAGACATGGTAGCTGCAAGAGTTGCCAGGCTGAAGACAGGGCACAAAAATATCCTGAAGATGGGCGGAGCCTATCACGGATGGTCTGACATGCTTTGTTACGGTATCAGAATACCGGGAACAAAGGGACTGCAGTCCAGGGGTGTGCCAAACTATGCGTTCAGCCACACAGATGAATTCTTCCCGGGCGACCTCGACGATCTCGAGAAAAAGCTCAGAAAAAACAAGCTGACAGGCGGTACGGCTGCCGTCTACGTAGAGC
Organism: Anaerovoracaceae bacterium; assembly: GCA_045220485.1. GTDB lineage: Bacteria > Bacillota > Clostridia > Peptostreptococcales > Anaerovoracaceae > Crickella. Next base: position 4,131 of record JBGUVT010000186.1, read on the forward strand.
CGGTTGGCCCTGAGAGCGGCACATGGCCGGTAACAAAAGAATTCATAGAAGGTACAGTAGAGCTCGCGCATAAGTACGGAGCACTTGTAGTCTTTGATGAAGTAGTAACAGGATTCCGCATTGGACTCTCGGGAGCGCAGGGATACTTCGGAGTCGATCCGGATCTGACAGTCTTCGGCAAGGTCATAGCCGGAGGGTACCCGGGTGCGGGCGGCATAGGAGGCCACAGGGACTGCATGCAGCATCTTGGCGCCGGACTCGATTCGTCGGGCAAGAAAGTCAAAAAGGCTCTCTGCGGAGGCACAATGGCCGCAACACCGATCAGCTGCTGCGCGGGATATTATACTCTTGAAGAAATCGAGAAGACCAATGCCTGTGAAAAGGCAGGGCGTCTGGCGGACCGTCTGACAGAGGGCATCAGGGCATCAGTAGAAAGACACGGGCTGCCGTTCGTTGTATTCAATCAGGGCTCAATCTGCCATGTCGATACAGTCGGCACAATGCACTTTGCGGTTGACTGGAGCAGACCATGGACGCTTCCGAAGGTCCTGAAAGAGACTTCGAGAAGACAGATCGAAATGGAGCACATCGGAGCCGCGTATATGGCAGAGGGAATAATCACGCTCGCCGGATCAAGACTTTACACAAGTGCTGCATATAATGAAGAGATGATAGACGATGTCATATCAAGATTTGACAAAGTATTCTCAAAATGCGGAAAACTGGACGACTAAGGAGTGGTGACGGGATATGCTCAAACCTTTGACAAAGGAGCAGACAGACAGGATCCTTTCGATAGCCGCTGAAGAGTTTGCGGATAAGGGATATGCCGGCACCGCCGTAGGATCGATCGCTAAAAAAGCAGGGGTCAGCGTAGGTGTTATCTATAAGTACTATGCAGGCAAGGATGATCTTTTTAATGCATGTGTCAGAAAAAGCCTTGGCTCAATGGAAGAAGTCCTGGACATGACCGGCAACGATGGCGGTTCACTTATGGACATGATAGAGAACCTGATCCGCCGGGTACAGGCCTTTGCTAAGGAAAAACCGGAGTACATAAGGCTCTATCATCAGATAACTGTATCGGGCTCGCCTGCGGGAAAGACGCAAAGCGCCGAGCTTATTGAGAGCGGGACCGCGAAAATATACAGTGAGTTTATCAAGAGGGCGGCAGAGTCCGGAGAGATACGTGCTGACATAGATCCGTCTGCATTCGCGTTCCTCATAGATGATCTTCTGATGATGCTCCATTTTTCCTATGCCTGCGACTATTATAAAGACAGATTCAGGATATATTTCGGAGAAGATGCATCCGCCAGGGACGAGATGGTGCGGGAACAGATGCTGAAGTTTATCGGATCTGCTCTTAAAGGATGATTACACAAAAAAACCGGATGAAAACCCTTGCAATTGCAGGGATGATTACCTATAATATATGGGCGCGCGTCTTGCGCGCCTATATTTATTTGTCACACTGCAGCCGGCCGCGGTGCCCTGAAACTCAGGGGTTTAAGGCATATGGCCCAAGGGCTGAGGCTCAGTGGAAGTTGATTAACCGGAGGTTAAAAAATGTCAGTAGTATCAATGAAACAGCTGCTCGAAGCAGGCGTCCATTTCGGACATCAGACAAGAAGATGGAACCCTAAGATGGCTCCTTACATCTTCGCAGAGAGAAACGGAATCTACATCATCGACCTTCAGCAGACGCTGGGACTTATCGATGACGCATATGATTTCATGAGAAAGGTCGGAGAGACCGGCAAGCCGGTTCTTTTCGTCGGAACAAAGAAGCAGGCTCAGGCTGCCATCAAGGATGAGGCTGAGAGATGCGGAATGTTCTATGTAAACGAGAGATGGCTGGGCGGAATGCTCACAAACCACAAGACCATCAGCAAGAGAATCGAAAGACTCGCTGAGATCAGACAGATGCAGGAAGACGGCACTATCAACAAGTATGCCAAGAAGGAAGCACTGAAGCTGATCGCTGAGGCTGACAAGCTCGAGAAGTATCTCGGCGGAATCAAGGACATGAAGGGTATGCCTGGTGCAATCTTCGTTGTTGACCCTAAGAAGGAAAGAATCGCTGTCAAGGAAGCCGCTATTCTCGGTATCCCTGTAGTAGGTATGGTAGATACCAACTGCGATCCTGACGACGTAGACTATGTAATTCCTGCAAACGATGACGCTATCAGAGCCGTCAAGCTGATCACAAGCTGCATGGCTGATGCTATCATCGAAGCTAAGCAGGGAGAGAGCTTCCAGGAAGCTCCTGCAGAAGCATCTGCAGATGCTGAAGCAGAAGAGGAAGCAGCAGACGAAGAGTAATTCGTGCGATTCTGAGTATTCTTTAATTAACAGGAGGAAAAAATGGCTGTAACGGCAAAGATGGTGAAAGAACTGCGTGAAATGACAGGCGCAGGAATGATGGACTGCAAAAAAGCTTTAGTCGAAGCTGATGGAGATATGGACAGAGCTGTAGAAGTTCTGAGAGAAAAAGGACTTTCGAAGGCTGCTAAGAAGGCCGGCAGAATCGCTGCAATGGGTCTTGTAAGAACTGCATTATCAGAAGACGGCAAGACAGCTGCTATCGTAGAAGTAAACTCTGAGACAGACTTCGTTGCGAAGAACGATGAATTCATCGGATTCGTTGAAAGCCTGGCTAAGCTGGCTCTCGAGGCAGAAAGCAATGACATGGACGCATTCAAGGCTATGCCTTTTGATGGTTCAACAGTCGGAGAAGCTCTGACAGCACTTATCGCAAAGATCGGTGAAAACATGTCAGTAAGAAGAATCGACAAGGCTTCAGGAGAAGTCCTTGCAACTTACATTCACGGTGGCGGAAACATTGGTGTTATCGTTGCTGCCAACGGCGCAGATAATGATGAGAACAAAGCTGCACTGAAGAACATTGCTATGCAGGTAGCAGCAATGAACCCTCAGTATGTAAGCAGGGATGAGATCTCGGAAGAGGAACTCGAAAGCCTTAGCAAGATCACTCTTGAAAGCGCACTGAACGATCCGTTCACACTTCCTAAGCCGATCCTCAACGGTCTTCTTGAAAAGGTTGCCGGTGTATGGGGTGAAGAGGATGTTGCGATCCTGAAAGAAAAGAGAGCAGACAAGAGCTTTAACTTCAACTATCTGCCAAACTTCCTTTCAGAAGAAGCAAAGACAAGACTTGCAGGTCTTGCTATCGCTGCAAAGCTTGAGATCTCCGAGAACAAGATCTTCAAGGGTCTGGTTGACGGACGTATCAAGAAGCAGCTGAAAGAGATCTGCCTGCTTGATCAGGTTTACGTGAGAGCTGAAGATGGCAAGCAGACTGTTGCTGAGTATCTGAAATCTGTTGACAAGGATCTTTCACTGGTCAAGGTTATCAGATTCGAGGTTGGCGAAGGCATCGAGAAGAAGGAAGAAGACTTCGCAGCTGAGGTCGCTGCACAGATGGAAGCAGCTAACAAATAAGACTGAACAGGTTTAAAACCTAAAAAGATGGGTGCTGTCGCATTTGAAAAAATGTGGCAGCCTCTTAACGTGGAAAAAGCAGACAGTCTCAGGCAGGATAGAGTGATCCAGCCAGAGACAGTCTGCTTCTTGTTTTTTGCGCACAATAACCAACGGTTCTTATTCAGTTCTGTTTTTAAACTTCGTAAAGGTGCATTCCCAGCTTTCCGTTCTGAATCCTTCGATGGAGATTGTCTATGTTCTGAGCGATCGCCATCAATACGCTTTCTGCGTAAACGTTTGCCTGACCTCGGCAGAGGAACTGACGGAAGGCACCATCCTCTTTCCATAATGCGAAGGCTCCTTCAGCCTGGATGCTCCGATTGACTCTCAGTCTGATGCCTTCGTCACTCGTTATCCGTTCAAGACATTCCTTTCGCTGCCTTTCGAACTTCCTCGATACTTTGAGCCTTTTGAATCGCGCTTCCTCTGGTGTCTTCCAGTTCTTGCCTTTGATGCATTCAGACTTGTGATGGCAGTCATGGCACGCATAACATTGGTATACTGTTACTTTGCGAATATATCCGCTTGAAGATCTCTTGTGGTGTATGCCGTGTGCGTATAGCCGGCATCCTCTTTTACAAGTGTAGTAGTCTCCATCAGGATTGTATGGCATGTTTTCCTTGCGGCTTATGTCCCTTTTGTAGCTGCGTTTCTTTGAGATCTCGTAGTTCGTCGGTTTGATCATTGCGAAAATACCGAGGTCTTCGAGAAAGCTGTAGTTTTCCTCACTCTCATATCCGGCGTCCGCTACGACTACAGGATATCTGTGCCTGAGAGTTGCTTCCATCCCGGTCAGAAACGGGATAAGGGTATTGGTATCTGTTGGCCGGGGAGACAGCATGAGCCATGAAATATATCCTGAATCTATCCCAAGCTGCAGGTTGTATGCCGGCTTAAGCTGACCATTCAGCATCGCATCTTCTTTCATCCGCATGAAAGTCGCATCAGGATCGGTCCTGGAATAGCTGTTTCGATCTCCGAGAACTTCCAGCTTCCTTGAATACTCTTTAAGTCGTTCCGTGTATTCCTCAAGCAATTCTATGTGCTTCTGAAGCTGTGTCTTGCGGCATCCGCTGCCGTGTACGAATTCAATGCCTTCTTCGTCCTTGATCCTGTACAGCCTTTTGAGAAGTTTGCCGAGATGCTTCTCCTTGACCTTACCGCGCCATATCTCTCTCAGACCGTAAGTCTCGATGCATTCCTGCACCAAAAGTGCGGTCTTGTCCAGCAATTTCGCCTGATTCTTTGTCACTGCTTTCTTCCAGACGAATGTATACTTGTTGGCATTGGCTTCGATCTTCGTCCCGTCGATGAAGATCTCCCTGCCGCTGATCTCGCCAAGCTCCATAAGATATCTCACTGTCATTGCAAGATACTTGTCTGCCACCTGTGCGAAGTGGATCGATCTGAATCTGGCTATGGTCGCATGATCGGGTGCTGAACGGCCTTCAAGAAGATACATGTAGTTGATGTCTCTTCTGCAGGCTTTTTCAATGCCTCTTGATGAGTAGTTGTGTTCGTGGTAGGCATACAACATTATCTTCAGCATCTGACGCGGGCTCACCTGATTTTCCTTTACTTTGGAATAGGTCGAATACAGATCTCTAAGATCCAGCTCCTCCACAAACTGACCCAGGAGCCTCACGCAGTCGTCGTCGGGAATGACATGCCCGATCTCGAGCGGAAGTTTTAGTTGATACGGCCTCGAAAACAACGTATAATTTTGCCGTAAAATGTTTCTTTTGTGCATATATACATTTTACCATTGAACTCCGTTTACCAATAGGTGCGGAGCTTTTTGTTTTTTGAGAAAACCAAGTGTTTGCAAGGCATTCAGACTTTTTACATCAAAACGGCCCGCCGTTAGGCGGGCAAGATAAGAGGCTGCCACACGGTTTTAGTGCGACAGCCCCATCTTTGTTTTACAGATAGCGATCCAGCTTTTCCCAGAGGTCATCGCGGGCCTCTGTCAGCTGTTCCTTTATATCCTTACCGATTGAAAGGAGGCTTTCCTTTGTCTCATAAGTTGTGGCAATGGCGTCGACTATTGCTTTGTTGCGGATCGAGCGAAGAGAGGATTCCACCTCTTCATGAGTCTCTTCCAGGTCGCGTTTCAGAGCCTTACCTGCAGCATCGATATTACCGAGTATCTGCATCAGCTCGCCCTGAGACTGCATCCACGATCCTTTTACAGGATCGCGCCTTCCGTATACGCCGCTTCTGAAATTATCCAGCACCACTTCGTAACGTTCATATGCGTGCGCAACGGCGTCCTCCCATGAGATATACAGTTCATCTCCGGCACCTTTTCCGACGGCATGCATACGCTCGGGATTTGCGCAGAGCTCTCTGAGCTTCGCGGCAAGTGACGTGGAGTTTTCGTCTATCAGGAACCCGTTCCTGTTGTCTGAAACTCCTTCCGACGCGCAGCTGCCGGATACTATCACTGACGCAGTGTCAGAAGCCGCAGCTTCCCTTACTACCAGGCCATTGGTATCAAAAGTGGAAGGGAAGAGGAAAAGATCAGCGCGTCTGTACCATGCGCGCAGCTTTCTCCTGTTTGAGATCGCTCCGGTGAAGAAGACTTTGTGCCCGAGACCCAGCTCCACAGTGTATTCCCGCACCTGGCGCTCATCGCCGCCGCCTCCTACAAATACCATACGGAAGTCGATACCTCTTTTTTCAAGTTCTTTCAGAGCGTCGAGAATTATGCGCAGTCCCTTGTACCACATAAGCCTTCCAATGAAGAGGAAGCATGGAATTCCTGCAGGCAGATCAAAGTCCGAAGTCGTTTCAGCGACCAGACTGTCAGACACCTTTTCTCTTGGCAGGTCGACGCCGTTAGGCATCACTATATAATCCCCCTCGTAGCCGATCGACCTGAGGTTTTCTCCCGCACCTTTGCTGACAGTCCAGATCTCATCACATGCATTCACGTTGCTGAGAAGTGCCTGAAGGGCACCTTCCTGTAACAGCTTGCTTTTGACGGCGTTTGCAATATCGATGTCGTATTTTGTGTGCCAAGTCAGCACGAGAGGCAGATCATATGCTTCGGCAAGCTGCCGTGCAAGAAGACATGAAGTGACAGGGCAATGGACATGAAGCAGTGATACATTCTGCGCTCCTACTTCATGAGCAGCCTCAGGCGAAAAAGGATAGCCTGTAACATAGCCAAAGAGTTTGCGGGTGTCGATACTCGGATATCTCACTACAGAGAAATCATAAATACTGTCATCGGATCCCGGCATATTGGGAGTCACCACAAGCGAGTGTGCGTGGTTTTTCTCAATTATCTGAGCGTAGTTAAATACCGCATTTGCGACTCCGTCGATTATAGGAGGGAATGAATCATTAAGTAAGCAAATCGTCTGTCTGTTTTCCATGTATGTATTGTAGCAGATTTGCACTGCCAATACTATGTAACGGCATTGCCTGAATGAGTGATTTGAAGTAAAATCACTTTTAATTGGACACTGATTTCGAAAGGGCTTATTAAATGAATGAACAACAGAGCAGAGAGAAGATAATAGTAAGGACAAGCGTGGTAGGTATCGCAGTGAACCTGATGCTCGCAGCATTTAAGGCTGCTGTTGGCATATTATCAAATTCGATAGCTGTTGTATTGGATGCTGTAAACAACCTGTCTGATGCCCTGTCATCGATCATAACCATAATTGGCGCAAAGGTAGCAGGGAAAAAACCGGACAAAAAGCATCCTCTCGGCCACGGACGAAGTGAATACCTGTCGGCGCTGATCGTAGCTGCAATAGTAATGTACGCCGGTATCACATCACTGGTCGAATCGGTAAAGAAGATAATTCATCCGGCAGAAGCACACTATACAACTACTGCTCTTGTCATCATAGGAGTTGCTATAATCACAAAAATACTTCTCGGCAGATACGTAAAGGCAAAAGGCGAGCAGACAGGTTCAGGAGCTTTGGTTGCTTCAGGTACAGACGCGCTGTCAGATGCCGCGATCTCTGCCGGGGTTCTCATAACGGCTCTGATATATACACTCAAAGGTATCTCTCTGGAAGCATACATGGGCGTTATAATTTCGGGATTCATCATCAAGGCGGGCTATGAGATGATCAGCGACACTGTCAGTGATATATTGGGCAGGCGCGCTGATGTTGAGACTTCAAAGAAAATAAAGGAAATAGTAACAAGCGAGCCTGCTGTGCTTGGAGCATATGATCTCTTCGTTCACAATTATGGACCTGACAGAGAGTATGCATCCATTCACGTAGAGCTGCCGGACGATATGACAGTAGACCAGGTAGATGTGCTTACAAGAAGGCTCACTGAAAGGGTCTACAGGGAGACTGGCGTAGTTCTGACGGGAGTTGGAGTTTATTCCCGCAACGCGGATTCGAAGGCTGAGAATATAAGACATTCAATTAAAGAAATCGTATTGGCTCATGAATGGGCACTCCAGATGCACGGATTCTATATTGATGAAGAAAAAAAGATCATCAGGTTCGATGTTGTCATGAGTTTTGACATATCTCACGAAGAGGGCATAAAGATAATAAAAGATGAGATCGAGGCGAAATATCCTGATTATAAAGTCATCGTTGTTGCAGACATAGATATTACGGATTAAGGAAGTTTACAGATTATGAATGACTATATTGTAAGAGCTACTGCTGCCGGTGAGACAGTGAGGGCGTTTGCCATAAAATCTACCGGACTGACAGCAGAGGCACGCGAGATACATCATACATTTCCTGTAGTGACGGCAGCTCTCGGAAGGCTGCTGAGCGCCGGGGCGATGATGGGTTCAATGATGAAGGGCGAAAATGATAAGCTTACTCTTCAGATGAAGGGTGACGGCCCTATTGCTCAGATGACGGTAACAGCTGACAGTCATGGAAATGTAAAAGGCTTTGCAGCAAATCCGGCTGTTGATATACCGTTGAAGAGAGCAGGCAAGCTGGATGTAGGCGGAGCGGTAGGAAAGGGCTTTCTTACCGTAATAATGGATCTCGGACTGAAGGAGCCGTATAACGGACAGGTAGAGATTCAGACAGGTGAGATAGGTGATGACCTTGCATATTATTTCACCGTTTCCGAGCAGACCCCGTCTGTGGTGGGACTCGGAGTCATGGTGGATACTGACAGCTCCGTAAAACACGCAGGAGGATTTATTCTTCAGGTGATGCCTGATGCTGCTGAGGAGACTATCGCAGCTCTCGAGGCAAAGGTAGCAGGTGCGGATCCGGTGACCACAATGATGGATAACGGAATGAGTCCTGAGGATATACTTGAATACTATCTGGGAGATCTGGGACTCAAAATAACCGAAAAACTGCCTGTAAGATATTACTGTGGCTGTTCAAAGGAAAGAGTCGCCGGTGCTCTGGCAACTATAAGTACTGAAGACCTGAAAGAGATGATAAATGATGGAGAAGAAATAGAGGTAAAATGCTATTTCTGCAACTCCGCATATAAATTCAGCACTGAAGAGCTTGAAGCGATGATAGCATCGCGATAGGAGGACAACATGTTCAGAAAAATGAGAAGAAGCACGCAGGCACTGAGCCATGAGGAGATGATAGACCTGCTGAAGACAGAGACGAGAGGAGTCATGTCCGTTCAGGGAGATAATGGCTACCCATATGGATTTCCTATCAATCACTACTATGATGAAGAGACAAATAGGATCTACATCCATGGAGCCACATTCGGCCACAGAGTCAGTGCTGTCAAGAAGGACCCTAAAGTCTCGTACTGCGTGTTCGGAGGCGAATATCAGAAAGAGGGCGACTGGGCGAAGTATGTAAAGAGCGTCATCGTGTTCGGCAAAGCGGAGCTGATAGAAGATGCCGGTGAGATAGTCAGGATAAGCAGGCTGCTCTGCGGCAAGTTCCCATGTCCTCCGGAATACGTTGATCACGAGATCCAGAAGGATGCTCCGAGGACTCTTGTTATCGCTATTAATATTGAAGACATGAACGGCAAACTTGTACATGAGGCATAGTGTAATGAGTGAAAGAAGATGCGTGATCGTAGGCGGTGCCGGCATAAGTGACTACGGCAGGATACGCGGATATCTTGACAGCGATGATTATGTGATCTACTGCGACAGCGGGCTCAGACATATGGACGGCCTTGGCGTACTTCCTTCACTTATTATCGGAGACTGGGATTCTCATGATGATCCGCATATGGACGTTGAGACCATCACACTTCCGGTTGCTAAAGATGACACCGATACGGTATATGCAATGCGCGAGGGCATTGAGAGAGGATTCAGGGAATTCCTTTTAATCGGCGCTGCCGGTGAGAGACTCGACCACACTCTTGTAAATGTGTATATTCTTACGGCTCTTGAAAACAGAGGATGCCAAGGAACGATCATCGATGATTATTCAGAAATGGAGCTTATATCATCGCAGGCTGATGAAACGGGTGCTAACCATCCGGGAAAGGCATCAGTAGAGGACCGATATCCGTTTTTCTCGCTTCTGGCTCTCGAAGGGGAGGCGCGCGGTGTTACAATACGCAATGCAAAGTTCGGGCTCGAAGGAGCCTCGATAGGTCCGGAATATCAGTTTGCAACAAGCAATGAAGTGTTGCCGGGAAAGACCGCGGAGATAACGGTAGAAGACGGCCGTTTGCTTTTAATAAAAATCAATTGACAGGCAGATCAGAAGGGTGCTTCTCGTTGATAACTCCTTTCATTTCGTGATAGACTATACTGAATGGAAAGGAGGCAGTAAATGAAGACATCAGGAGCTAACGAACTGACTTTCAGCCCTACCATAGATACAAAGACTCTGAGGGATGCGGGGATCGGTCTCTCTTCAACATACACCATATTACCCGGTTTTTGCGATGTACACGTACATTTCAGGGAGCCGGGTTTTTCTTATAAGGAGACGATAGCGACAGGCTCAAAAGCAGCGGCGCACGGGGGCTACACTGCTGTGTGCACAATGCCGAACCTTGCCCCTGTCTCGGATTCCGTTGAACATCTTAAGATGCAGCAGGATATCATAGACCGCGATGCATGTATCCATGTTTATCCTTATGCTGCCATCACTGTGGGACAGAAGGGTGAAGTTCTCGCAGATCTGGCCGGAATGGCTGGCAGCTGCATTTCGTTCTCGGATGACGGCCACGGCGTACAGTCGGACGGCATGATGAGAGAGGCGATGATGACAGCAAAGTCGCTTGGAAAGATAATAACCGCCCACTGCGAGGTGAACAGCCTGCTTAAGGGCGGATATATACATGACGGAAAGTATGCGGCAGAACACGGGCACAGGGGTATATGCTCTGAGTCCGAGTGGCGTCAGATAGAGCGTGACCTTAAACTGGCTGACGAGACCGGATGTGCTTACCACGTCTGCCACATCTCAACGAAAGAAAGCGTCAGCATAATAAGAGACGCTAAGAAGAGCGGTGTCGATGTTACATGCGAGACAGCTCCTCACTATCTGCTGCTCGATGACAGCATGCTGAAAGAAGACGGTAAGTGGAAGATGAATCCTCCGCTGCGTGATGCTTCAGACAGAGATGCTCTGCTCGAGGGAATAGTAGACGGTACTATAGACTGCCTGGCTACCGATCATGCGCCGCATTCAGCCGAAGAGAAGTCCCGCGGACTTGAGAAATCTGCGTTCGGGATCGTTGGCATAGAGACAGCCTTCCCGCTGGTATACACGTATCTGGTGATGCCGGGCATCATCACGATGGACAGGCTGGAACAGCTGCTCGTGTATAACCCGCGCAGGCGCTTCGGTATACCTCTCGGGAATGACTATTCAGTATGGGACCTCACCGAGGAGTGGACAATAGAAAAGGAAGAACTCCTTTCGCTGGGCAAGGCAACGCCATTCGAAGGCTGGAGGGTAATGGGACGAAACTATCTGACCGTCTGTGACGGAAAGATTGCTTACAATTCAATGACAGATCAGTAAAAGTTAAAACAGGGTAAATCAATGGCAAAGAGAGAAGACATCAAAAAAGTACTTATTATCGGAAGCGGCCCGATCGTTATCGGACAGGCTGCGGAATTTGACTACGCAGGAACTCAGGCCTGCCTGGCCCTGAAAGAAGAGGGCTATGAAGTAATACTTTGCAATTCGAATCCGGCAACTATCATGACGGACACATCTATAGCAGACAAGGTCTACATGGAACCGCTGACACTCGAATACGTAGCGAAGATCCTCAGATACGAGAGACCAGACGCGATAGTACCGGGCATAGGTGGGCAGACAGGACTTAACCTGGCCATGCAGCTCGATCGCAAAGGCGTACTCGCTGAGTGCGGGGTAAAGCTGCTGGGCACGCCGGCGGATTCGATCGAAAGAGCTGAAGACAGAGAGCTGTTCAAGGAAATGTGCGAATCCATCGGAGAGCCGGTAATTCCGAGCGAGATCACATACAGCATTGAAGAGGCGAAGAAAGCAGCTATTGATATAGGCTATCCGGTAGTTCTGAGGCCGGCGTTCACGCTGGGCGGAACAGGCGGAGGCTTTGCAAACAACGAGAAGGAACTTGAAGATATCGCTATCAACGCGTTCAACCTTTCGCCGGTTCATCAGGTGCTGATAGAGAAGTCGGTAAGAGGTTATAAGGAAATCGAGTTTGAGGTAATGCGCGACGGTACCGACAGGGCTATCACGATCTGCGGTATGGAGAATGTCGATCCTGTGGGCGTTCATACAGGTGACTCGATCGTCGTGGCTCCGATTCTTTCTCTGAACGATCACGACCTTAAGATGCTTAACGACTCGGCTATAAAGATAATCCGCGAGCTCAGGATAGAGGGAGGCTGCAATGTGCAGTTCGCTCTTCATCCTGAGACGAGTGAGTACTATCTGATCGAGGTAAATCCGAGAGTATCGAGGTCATCGGCACTGGCTTCAAAGGCTTCCGGTTATCCAATTGCCAGAGTAACTGCAAAGATCGCTCTGGGGATGACTCTCGATGAGATCGAGGTAGCAGGAGGACTTGCATCTACAGAACCGAGCCTCGACTATATAGTAGCCAAATTCCCGAGATTCCCGTTTGATAAATTCAGCGATGCCACGAATGTTCTGGGCACGCAGATGAAGGCGACCGGAGAGGTCATGGGCATTGGTTCCACGCTCACAGAGAGCTTCCTCAAGTCCATAAGGTCACTCGAGACAGGTGTATGCCACCTGCATCTTGCAAAGTTTGACGGCATGAGCCGTAACAACCTTATTGAGTACATCTCCGAATTTAAGGATGACAACATGTATGCTATCGCGGAACTTCTGAGACGCGGTATCAGTGTAGCAGAGATTCACCAGGTCACAAAGATTACGGAACTGTTCCTCGAAGCCTTTAAAACCATAATAGATATGGAAAAGACCCTCAGGGAGAGGGTCAATGACATACGTACTCTCAAAGCTGCAAAGCTCATCGGTTTTTCTGATAAGGAGATATCGAGGCTCTGGAATCTCAGTGAGGTAGAAGTATACCAGAAGAGAAAAGCCAACGGCATAACTCCTGTTTTCAGGATGGTGGATACACTCCATACAGGCAAATACATTGCTTATCTGTATTCGTCATATACCGGAGAGAACGAGTCCAGGCTTACAGACAGGAAAAAGATCATAGTTCTTGGAGCAGGTCCTATCAGAATAGGACAGGGTGTGGAGTTTGACTACTCAACCGTGCACGCGGTGCAGACGATAAAGCGCGCCGGATACGAAGCAATCATCATTAACAACAATCCTGAAACTGTTTCGACTGACTATACTACGGCAGACAAGCTCTACTTTGAGCCGCTGACGGTCGAAGATGTCATGGCCATAATTGATTTCGAACAGCCTGAGGGCGTAATCGCTACACTCGGCGGTCAGACGGCGATCAATCTTGCTGAACCTCTGATGGAGAGAGGCGTTAAGCTAATAGGAACTGACTGCGAGGCCATCGACAGAGCGGAGAACAGGGACAGATTCGAAAAGGTCCTTGATGAGCTTGGGATACCTCAGCCACCGGGGCATGCAGTCACAAAGATCGAAGACGGAGTAAAGGCGGCAGAGGACATAGGATATCCTGTTCTGGTCAGGCCGTCATTCGTACTGGGCGGACGAGCTATGCAGATCGTCAGTGATGAAGCTCAGCTCAGACAATACCTGAAGACTGCGGTAGAGATAGATGAAGACAAGCCGGTACTGGTTGATAAATACATTCTCGGCAAGGAAGTCGAAGTCGATGCTGTCTGTGACGGCCGTGATGTGTTTGTGCCGGGCATAATGGAACTCGTCGAAAGGACAGGTGTACATTCCGGAGATTCCATCTCGGTATACCCTACATTTTCAATAAGCAATAAGGTGAAGGGCAAGATCCTTCAGTATGCGAAAAAGCTCGGCCCGGGTATCGGTATAGTCGGTCTCTACAACATACAGTTCATCGTTGATCAGAATGAGGAAGTTTATATAATCGAGGTCAATCCGAGATCGTCAAGAACGGTTCCGTTCCTCTCGAAGTCCACAGGATACAGTCTGGCCGACATAGCGACGGAAGTCATGCTCGGAAAATCACTGAAGGAACAGGGCATATTTGACCTTTATCCTGAAGAGAAGAAGAGGTTTTACGTGAAGGTACCGGTCTTCAGTTCCAATAAGATCAAGGGACTCGATACGTATCTTTCACCGGAGATGAAATCCACAGGAGAGGCGATAGGTTACGACAATAAGCTTAACAGAGCTCTGTACAAGGCTCTCACTGCAGCGGGAACCAAACTCCGTAATTACGGCACGGTATTTGCGACACTCGCAGGAGATGATAAGGCTGAGGCTCTGCCGCTGATCCGCCGTTTCTATAACCTCGGATTCAATATTGTAGGCACTACCGGCACAGCGAAATTCCTCAGGGAAAACGGAATAAAGACACGTCAGCTTAAGAAGATAAGCGAGGGCTCAGATGAGATCCTCGAGGCTATACGCATGGGGCACATCGCCTATATTATAAATACCCGCAAGGTTGGAGACCACGTGACGGCAAACGACGGTGCGCTTATAAGGCAGTGCGCAAGCGAGAATAACGCTACGCTGTTTACATCGCTCGACACTGTAAGTGTTCTCCTCGACGTACTGGAAGAAACTACACAAACCATTTCAACTATAGACGCATAGCAGGCAACGTATATGAAACAGGGATTTTTCACGATAACAGAAAACAGAAAGCTCACGCCTACGACCTGGCTGATGAAGATGACAGGCGACGTGAGCGGAATAAGGGCTCCCGGACAGTTCATCAACATAAAGCTGAACGGACATTTTCTGCGCCGCCCGATAAGCATCTGTGACGCCCGGAAAGACAGTATCACTATCATCTATAAAGTTCTAGGCCATGGTACTGAGGAGATGACATGCCTTACGCCGGGTGCGGAGCTTGATGTGCTTACCGGTCTGGGCAACGGATACGACCTGAGCGATGCAGGAGAAAGACCTCTGCTGATCGGCGGGGGAGTAGGCATACCGCCTCTGTATCTTCTTGCCCGCTGCCTTACAAAAGCAAACACTACGGTGATCCTCGGGTTCAACAACAGAGAAGAGGTCTATTACGTGGATGAATTCGAAAAGCTGGGTGCGCGGGTGATAGTGGCGACAGCTGACGGAAGCTGCGGAGTACGCGGCTTCGTGACTGATGCTTTCAGAGAACTGGTCAGTCAGGGAGAATCATTCACGCACTTCTATACCTGCGGACCTGAACCGATGCTCAGAGCAGTATACGAAAGGGTATATGAGAAAGCCGGTATCAGCGGCCAGATGAGCTTTGAGGAGCGTATGGGCTGCGGCTTCGGGGCCTGTATGGGCTGCAGCACAAAAACCAGGAACGGCAATAAGCGTATATGCAAGGAAGGGCCGGTGCTGAGAACGGAGGAGATATTATGGTAGATACAAAAGTCGATCTTTGCGGTATAACAATCGACAATCCCGTAATACCTGCATCGGGAACTTTTGGATATGGGTATGAATTTGCAGAGCTTTACGATATAAACTGCCTCGGTACCTTCTCGTTCAAGGGTACTACGCTCGATCCTAGATTCGGCAATGATACGCCGCGCATCGCGGAGTGTCCTTCAGGCATGCTCAACTCAGTAGGACTGCAGAATCCGGGCGTGGATGACGTTATAAGGGAAGAACTTCCGAAGCTTGAGAGGGTGTTTCATAAGCCCGTAATGGCAAACGTCAGCGGCTTCTCGACCGACGAATATGCTGAGGTTGTGAAGAGACTGGACAAATCTGCCATGTCGGATATGATAGGCTGGTATGAGATAAACATCAGCTGTCCTAATGTGCACGGCGGAGGAATGAGCTTCGGAACAGACCCAAAGATGGCTGCCGAAGTCGTAAAAGCTGTTCGCTGGATGACAGACAAGCCGATCATAATGAAGCTGTCGCCTAATGTGACTGATATAACGGAAATTGCGAGAGCCTGTGAAACTGAAGGTGCCGACGGAATCAGTCTCATAAATACACTGCTGGGTATGAGATTTGATCTGCGGACAAGAAAACCGCTGCTGGCAAATGTTACGGGAGGATTGTCGGGTCCTGCAGTGTTCCCGGTGGCTCTCCGCATGGTGTATCAGACGGCAAAGGCCGTGAATATTCCGGTGATAGGAATGGGAGGAGTATCATCGGCAGAGGACGTGCTCGAGATGATTATGGCCGGTGCTACAGCAGTTGAAGTAGGAGCTGCCAATCTTGTGGATCCTTATGCATCAAGAAATATAGTAAGGGATCTGCCTGATGTAATGAAAAAGTACGGAATAGACAGCTTTTAATGTATAATGAGCACAAGGATCATTGATCCCAGGGTCATTGATCTGCGGAGGTGGGAGTCCTCCGGAAATGATAAAGAGATTAATATATGAATAAGAGGTGCGATATGGCTAATCAGAGGGATGTAATAATCGCATGTGATTTTAAGTGCGCTGATGAAACTATTCAGTTCCTGGACAAACTGACAAGGATCAGAAATGAAGTCGTCAGCTGCGATGACTTCAGAATCGGAGCAGCAAGGCCGTATGTAAAGATAGGTATGGAGCTTTTCTATGCCGAAGGGCCGGATATGATAAAGCTGCTTAAAAAGAGAGGACACAAGGTGTTCCTCGATCTCAAACTTCACGACATTCCGAACACTGTCAAAAAGGCAATGCAGGTGATTGGTGGCTATGGCGTCGACATGGTGAATGTACATGCTGCAGGCGGAGTAGAGATGATGAAGGCTGCCAAGGAAGGGCTGATGCTCGGAGCTGCAAGGTATGCCGACAAGCCTAAGCTTATCGCTGTTACCCAGCTGACATCCACGGACGAAAAGACTCTGCATAATGAACTGCTTATAGACAGACCTATGAACGAGGTTGTAAGGCAGTATGCTCTCAATGCCAGAGCAGCGGGACTTGACGGAGTGGT
Source organism: Anaerovoracaceae bacterium (assembly GCA_045220485.1). GTDB lineage: Bacteria > Bacillota > Clostridia > Peptostreptococcales > Anaerovoracaceae > Crickella. Next base: position 21,050 of record JBGUVT010000186.1, read on the forward strand.
TTGTTCAGCCTTTGAAGCTGCTGAGATACACGAAGCCTGCGGGGCGGACTTCCTGACCGTAACACCGGGCATCAGATTTGCTGATAACAGTACTGATGATCAGAAGAGGGTAATGACACCTGCTCAGGCTAAGCTGGAAGGCTCAGACTATATAGTAGTCGGAAGGTCAATTACTGCAGCAGAAAGACCTATAGATGCATATACAAGGTGCAGGGAAGAATTTCTCTAGAGGTAAAGAAATAAAATGGATAAAAACACTGACATCAAAAGACTGATAGCAGAGGACCTTCTCAGTATCAGGGCTGTATTCCTGAGACCTGAGGATCCTTTCACCTGGGCAAGCGGAATCAGGAGTCCTATCTATTGTGACAACAGACTGACACTTACAGCACCGGAGGTAAGGACCGATGTTGAAGAAGCACTCGCATTTACGATCAGAGAGAAGTTCCCTGAGGTCGAAGTGCTAATGGGAACAGCTACCGCAGGTATCGCTCATGCGGCGATTACTGCGCACCTGATGGGACTTCCGATGGGATATGTAAGATCCGGAGCCAAGGACCACGGAAGAGGCAACCAGATCGAGGGCAGACTTGAACCCGGGCAGAAGGTTGTTGTGGT
>JBGUVT010000187.1:0-2978 GCA_045220485.1 Anaerovoracaceae bacterium
CTGATGGGATGTATGCTCTCAGCCGCTTCATGCAATAAGTGGTGGATGGATGATATCCTTAAGACAGGCAACTACAACGCTGAGCAGCAGATGATAAAAAAGCTGGGAGAGAATCAAGTGTTCTTCCTGCCTTATCTCATGGGAGAACGTTCGCCGCACAATGACCCTGATGCCAGGGCAACATTCACTGGCATGACAATGGACACTACCCGCGCCGACATGACGCAGGCTGTCCTCGAAGGAGTGACATTCGGTCTCAGAGACTCTTATGAAGTTGCGAAGAGTCTCGGACTCAATGTAACAAGGACCAAGCTGGTAGGCGGCGGCGCCAGAAGCAGACTCTGGCAGACCATGACAGCCAATATCATGAATCTTCCGGTAGACCTGCTTTCTGTTGAGGAAGGTCCTTCACTGGGAGGAGCTATGCTCGCCGCAACAGCAGATGGAGTATATAAATCAGTTGAAGAAGCAGCAAAAGCAATTGTCAGAGTGGAGACGACAGTAGAGCCGGATCCGGTTCTGGCAGACAAATACAATGAGAGGTACAACCGCTTCAGTAAAATATACCCTGATATGAAAGAGTTATTTCAGTCACTCAGATAATAAGTTTTTCTTCATAACTCCTTAATAGCCATTTGAAGCCGGGTCACTTTCGAGCAGACTCGGCTTCTGCTTTGCGCCCGGTATCGGACACATGGTATAATGGTTTAGATTTAAAGAGTGTTTATAAAAGCTGGATGGACTGAAGAAAGGTAAGAAAATATGGCAAATGGTATAGAGATGCGGAAGTTCAACAGAAATCTTGTCTATCGGGTACTGCTTGGTCAGGATGAGATGTCTAAGCAGGAGATAGCAAGAGCTACAGGCCTCAGTCTGCCGACCGTGACACAGAATCTTCAGGAGCTTGTCGAGAAAGGACTGGTTGAGGAAACGGGGATCCTGGAATCCACAGGCGGCCGCAGGGCTGCCGGTTTCAGATGCATCAGAAATGCCCGCAGTTCTGTGGGCATAGACATCACACAGCATCACATCCGCATAGCAGTGGTCAATCTTGCCGGAGAAGTTCTGTGTGAATCAGAGCGCGAGAGATTTCAATTCCGCGATGACGATGAGTGCTATACTTCGATAGCTGATAAAGTGAAGGCGATCGTGGAGGAGACAGCGGTAGATACAGAAGGGATCCTGGGGGTCGGCTTGTCAGTTCCGTCAATAGTGGATCGCTCGCACAACAGACTGACATACAGCAGGATAATCGATGCTCCGGCAGATGTTGCGCGCAAGCTTGAGAAGAGACTTCCTTTCCATGTTGAGGTATACAATGATGCCAACGCTGCGGGATATGCAGAGCTCTATGAAACAGACACACAGGACGGGCATGAAGAACTGTGTTTCTATCTCATGCTAAGCAATTCGGTCGGCGGAGCGATTATCAACAATTCGGAGATATATCTCGGCTACAACGGCAGGAGTGCAGAGATAGGTCACGTCAGAATTGTGCCGGACGGAAAAGAATGCTACTGCGGCCAGAAGGGCTGCGTCAACGCATACTGCTCGGCCAAGATACTGTCCCAGGAGACTGACGGAGAGTTAGAGGTTTTTTTCAATGAACTTGAGAAGGGCAATGAGAAATACAGACAGTTATTCCGAGAGTATCTGAGATATCTCGCGATCACGATCATCAATATAAGGATGCTTTGCGACGGGCTCATAATCGTGGGAGGATATGTAGGCGCTTACATGAAGGATTATATGGAAGACCTCAAAAAAATGTGCGCAGAACTTGATCCTTACTCAAACTCTGCGGATTACCTGAAGCCTTGCTCCTTCACTCATGATGCTTCAGCAGTAGGAGCCGCACTGTATTTTGTCGGAGACTTCATAAACAACCTGTAGCTTTGCGGGCAAAGTGTGCGGCATAGGATCATCAAGTTGATACATGGGATCAGTTACAAGACATAATATCAGAGAGTGTGAAATATAGTCTGTAAATAGCTCCATATGGTAGCTAACTTATTCAGGCTGACAGGTCAGACAGCGTCAACCTGTTGAAAACACTGTAATTCATGCTTTCAAAAATGTCAATATAGCCAGGCTTTTAGGAGCCTGGCTATTGAATTGTAATAAAGCCTATTCAGGCATTCTGCCTTCATACATTATACAGAATTCGCTGTACACACTGCCCCAGTTTCGTATCGCCTGAGTCCATTTTTTAGTGACCTGCATAGTTGAAAGATAAAGGGATTTCAGAAGGGATGTCGGATTAGGAAATGCGCTCCTCTGGCGGTTCAGCTTCTTGTATGCACTGTTAACGCTCTCGATCGCATTGGTCGTATATATGAGTTTTCTGGTCCCCATGGAAAACTTGAAGATATGCAATAACTGATCTATTCCCATTTATTTCAATAAATCTCTGGGTGATGGTGCTACGCTTGGATCATATTGTCCTGGTAAAGACAATTGTCGGCGCTCCTTTTCCTTTTCCATGAAATACTTCGATGATAGTAATTTCAATGATCTTGCCGCTATTGATGTCATTAGGCATGAGTACTGTCATTACCTTGTGGCTGCATTGGGACTTAAAGAATTATTCAATGACGAAAAGGCTCATGGAATAGCATGTAAAGGGAAAGAAGTAATAAATGCTTTATTTACACCACAGACCTGAAATTATGAATAAAGGCGCAAAATTCCAGAGCACAGACGGGATGCTGCTTGATGTGCAAAAATGAGACAAGACAAATTGGAGTACGGCATGGTATAAGTTGATCATGCGCAAATTAGATAGAATGATCAGATCCACTTGGATACACTTCTGGATACACTGGAAGAGGGACGCCACTCCTTTCTTGAAATTTCAATGTTTCCAGACTTGCTTAAATCTTCGACTCCCCCCATCAGCTCCAAGTATCTGAACTTTCGGGTAAAACCGGAAGTTCTTTGTTTTTCAGAAATTTCAGTAATTTCAACGTATTGAGCCT
>JBGUVT010000188.1:0-15634 GCA_045220485.1 Anaerovoracaceae bacterium
GATCGATATGTTCATCCCATGCGCTATGCAGAACGACGTTCACATGGAGCATGCTAAGCAGATCGTTGAGGGCGGCTGCAAGTTCTACTGCGAAGGCGCTAACATGCCTACAACAAACGATGCTCTGAAGTATCTCATGGACAACATGATCGCTGTTGGTCCTGCTAAGGCAGCTAACGCAGGCGGCGTTGCTTGCTCCTGCATCGAGATGGGCCAGAACGCAGGTCACACTGCATTCCAGCACCAGGCTGTTTATGATCAGCTCCACCAGATCATGAAGAACATCTACAGCGCTTGCGCTAAGGCTGGCGAGAAGTACTACAACGACAAGAACGCTCTTGTTGCTGGTGCTAACATCGCTGGATTCGAGAGAGTTGCTGAGGCTATGATGGCTCAGGGCCTTGTATAAGCTGGATGACTCTTTAGGTGTAAAACCTCAAAAAACACAAAAAAAGAGACCGCTTCGGCGGTCTCTTTTATTTTCCTCCTGATTATTGCATCATATCTATTGTTTCTCCGCTTGCAAAGAGGTATAGATATGCCTCGCTTGCCTTCATCCCTGTACCCTTTTCTATTGCTTCGCTATATAACTCTATTTGGACTTTATATTCATCTCTTATACGCGCAAGCTCTGCCTCGTGTTTACTTCCCGGTCTGATGAAGTTTGACTTGTAATCGATGAGTATCATTCTGCCGTCTTCTTCAAAGCAGCAGTCGATAATACCCTGCACCAGCATCTCACGTCCGCTTCGAACTGTACGCAGCGTGAAAGGTTTCTCACGCATTACCTTACCTTTCGCTGCAGCGGCTATTACTCTCCTTCCCAGATCACCCGTAAAGAAAGCTGCTATGCGATCCAGATCAAGCGCCTCATATACATCCGGGTCGATTGCGTCGTGCTCCCTGAGAACCCCGGCCCGTTCTGATATATATCCCTTATTTACATTGCCGGATAGATCCATGACCTTTGAGAAATCAAGGAACTCCATGATCCGGTGGTATGCTATGCCTATGTCAGCCGCAGAAGCATGTTTGCTCTTCTCTACTCCTGTACGGAGATGTGTGACTTCATCATCAGATGTCACCACTGCTTCCTTTTTCTGCAGACGTTCTTTTTCGAGTTCCTCCTTGCGGATGGCGCTCACAGAGTACTTCGCTTTCTCGGTGAGCAAGTCCTCATCAGGATATCTGTAACTGAATCTTCTGTCGATTTCTTCATAGACAGCCTGCTCCTCTTCATTGAGCGGCCTGTTGAAATATGCGCTTATCCTGCTCTCTGCGCTGGCATCATCAGTTTTTCTGGACAGTACCAAAGGTGATATATACAGTCTGTTGTATCCGCTCCTGAGCACATTCTGCATGGCTTTCAGGAAGTTAGCAGGGCGTATCTGATACCTGTCCAGGTCTTCCTGATTTTTGAGTGTACCGACCAGGTAGAGCTTATTGCGTGCTCTCGTCATGGCTACATACAGGAGCCTCATTTCCTCTCTGTACGAGTCATTCCTGGATTTGGAATTGATAGCGCGCTGCAGCACGGTCGAGCGCCAGTACCTGCGCGCCGGATCCACGTACGGAAGACCTATTCCACCCTCCGGATCGAAGCTGAACCCCTTGCTGTTGGTATCAAACCTGAATTTATGGCCCAGTCCGCCTACTATGACAAACGGGTATTCCAGGCCTTTGCTCTTGTGTATCGTAGAGATGCGCACCACATCATCATCTCTGCCCACCATCGATGCCTGTCCGTTTTTGATCTTTTTACTCTTCAGAAGATCGAGGAACGTGATGAATGAGCTGAGAGTAGCAATAGTGTCCTTGCTGAAGCCAGCCGCTCTGTCCGCAAGATTTCTGAGATTGGCCTGCCTTGCAGCGCCTCCCGGCATGGCACCTGCCATACTGTAATAGCCGGAATCCACCAGAACCTTCCACACAAAGTCTTCGAGAGGCAGTATGCGCGACAGTCTGCGCCACTCCATAAGAGCATTGAACGCATCTGTTGCTTTTCTTTTCAATCTGCCTTCCGGTCCCTTTTCAGTGAACCATTTGAAGGCTTCCCAGTATGCCGAGCGGTCTTTTCCTGTCTTCTTATAATTTATCCTTATACGCGCGAGCTCATCAGGGCTGAATCCGAACACCTCTGAGTGCAGCACGGAGATAAGCGGTACGTCTCTCTTCATGTTATCGATACAGCTCAGAAGAGCGAGCGCTACTTCTATCTCGATAGTATCGAAAAAGTCCTCCGTCTCCTCAACGTGAGCTTCTATTGCGCGCGCTCTCAAAGCGCGGTTCATTATCTCGCCCCTGCGTTTGACCGCCCTGAAAAGAATCGCTATATCTCTTGCGCCGGCTTTTCTTACAGCACCGGCCGCGGTATCGTAAAATTCTGTGCCTATGATCGACTGCACAAGGCCGGCGATATACTCGGCTTCCGCTTCTTCCTTGCTGAGCTCCTCTATCTCTTCATCTGCACCGCTCTCTTCAGCCGCATCGGGATCATATTCTTCCTCTCCGGAATCGTCATACAGGACATGTACCTCAGGTATGAAGTCATATTCAGGCGGACAGTTTCTGATGCCGGTATACAGCATGGAGCGTTCGTCATAGCCCTCCATAATGTCACTGAAAACGTGATTTATATACCTGATAGTAGCATCATTGGTCCTGAAATTGCGCCCAAGATCTATAGCAATGCCATCCGGCTCTTTTCCCTCGATATATCTGGCATACAGCCTTTCAAATATCTCAGGCTCTGCCTGCCTGAATTTATATATGCTCTGCTTTACGTCTCCTACTCTGAACACGTTGTCAGGGCGTGCAACACGGCTGATAAGGTTCTCCTGTATATTATTTGTGTCCTGATATTCATCAACGAATATGAACCTGAACCTTTTGCGGAGCGTATCCGCAGCCTCGTCATTCTTGAGGATGCTGACAGCTATATGCTCCATGTCTGCAAAGTCTATTACTCTCTTCTCCCGCTTTTTTTCGGCATACCTTCTCTCAAACTCCTGCAGCATGCGGAGATAGTAGACCGTATACTCATATGTTGAGCTCATCTCTGACAGACGCGACTCAAGATCAGGTATCAGGTATCTCTTTCTAAAGTCGCTGATTTCTTTCTTCAGCGCTTCATTCAGGGCTTTGACTTCTGCTTTTATTGGTTCGTAAGCTTCCTTCTGAGCTTTTTTCGGTACCAGTCTTGTCGAAGGAATTCCATCTATTGCAGCGATCAGTTCTGCATACGGCTTGCCTGATATCAGGGTGTTATATACATCATCTACAGCGAGGGCCTGTTCTGTCAGCTTATCTTCGTACATCTCAGAAATACCGGCCTCCGTAAAGAGTGCCTTAAGCTCCGCAAGAGCTCCCTTTACACTCCTGAATACGGATTCAGCATCAGCGTACATCATTTTTTGGAAGTCAGACCCTTCAAAGGTTTCAGGTGTTACTTTCAGCTGCTCTGCCCTGGCATATGCCCAGTCGAAGTAGTCGGGCATGGTCCTGAGCTTTGAGTATGCGTCAAGCACGCCGTCCATGAATGCATCGTCGCTGCGTTCTTCACTGTATAGTCTCAGAAAAGCCCTGAAACTTCCGCCTTCTATGAGATCGTCGTTTTCGAAACCATCCTCAAAGAGTTCGCTCAGAGCTTCACGCCTGAGCAGCTCACACTGCACATCATCTGCAACGCCAAAAGACGGTTCCATGTCCGTCATATGGAAGAATTCCTTGATGACCCTGAGCGCGAAGCTGTCGATGGTTGAGATATACGCCTTATACAGCCTTGCCAGCTGCTCCTTCATACGAGGTACATCTTCAGGATGATCAGCCATCCTTTTTCTGATAGCGCCTGCCAGCCGCAGCTTCATCTCGGAAGCAGCAGCGTTTGTAAATGTTACGACAAGCATCTCATCCACGTTGGCTTTGCCTTCAAGGATGATCCTGATTATCCGCTCAATAAGCACAGATGTCTTGCCCGAGCCCGCCGCGGCGGATACGAGCACCGACTTATCAAGTGTCTTTATTGCTTTTTCCTGTTCTTCAGTAAATCTGTTTGCCATGATTATATTTTAGCTGCGATATGTAATCTTATCAATAAAAGAGGCACAGGGTTTTTTATTCCCTGTGCCAAGAATACCATTTTACTAGGGTGAAAAACCGGCCTTTAAACCAGCACATCACCTTCCATGCCTGCAGGCACTTCCAGTCCCATCAGAGTCAGGATCGTAGGTGCGATGTCTGCAAGCTTACCCGAACTCTTTTTGAACGGAACAGGCTCCTTGCAGATGTGGCAGAGCGGAACTTTTGATGTTGAATGTTTTGTTACCGGCTCGCCCTTTTCATCAAGCATGGTATCTGCATTGCCGTGGTCAGCAGTGAGCAGAATCTGTCCATCCTTTTCAAATATAGCATCACGGATCTGTCCAATCAGACCGTCGAGTGTCTCTATCGCCTTGACAGCTGCATCGAAGTCGCCTGTGTGCCCTACCATGTCAGGGTTTGCGAAGTTAAGGATGATGAGATCATACATATCCTTATTGATTCTGTCGATAACTGCTGCTGCAACTTCCGGAGCGCTCATCTCAGGCTGCAGGTCATAAGTAGCGACCTTCGGTGAAGGGATCAGTATTCTGTCTTCACCCACATTCGGTTCCTCAACACCGCCGTTGAAGAAGAATGTTACGTGTGCATACTTCTCAGTCTCTGCGATACGGAGCTGCTTAAGGCCAAGGTCTGCGATAGTCTTGCCTAAAGTAGGATCTACATCCTGCGGCGGGAATGCTACCAGTACATTCGGCATTGTTGCATCGTACTCAGCCATGCAGACGTAAGTAAGATCCTTTGGAGCAGACTTTCTTTCGAATCCGTCAAAGTCAGGGTCTACCAGAGCACGGGTGATCTCTCTTGCTCTGTCAGGTCTGAAGTTGATGAAGATCACCGAATCACCGTCCTTGATAGGAACCGGATTTATAACTGTAGGCTGAACGAACTCGTCTACTTCGTCCTTTGCGTATGAGTTGTCCATACACTCCTGTGCGCTTGACGCAGTGAGTCCTTCGCTGAGAGTAAGTGCGTCATAAGCTCTTACCAGACGCTCCCATCTCTTGTCTCTGTCCATAGCGTAGAATCTGCCCGAAATAACGCCGATGCATCCGGCTTCGTTTTCTTTCAGGTATTCTTCGAGAGGTCCGAGCCATGTCATGGCGCTCTTCGGCGGAACGTCTCTTCCGTCGAGGAAGCAGTGAACTGCTACATCCTTCACGCCGTTCTTTTTAGCCATGTTTATCGTGGCCATAAGGTGTTTCATGTGGCTGTGTACGCCGCCGTCCGACACGAGTCCCATAATGTGGAGCGTATGTCCTTCAGCTGCGTTCTTCATTGCAGCCATAAGAGCTTCATTCTCATAGAACTCTCCTGAATCTATGGATCTCGAGATCTTGAGAAGATTCTGATAAATGACACTGCCGGCACCTATGTTAAGATGACCTACCTCGGAGTTTCCCATCTGACCCGCAGGAAGTCCGACAGGTTCACCGCTTGCATAAATCGTGATAAACGGATAATTGTCGAAAAGTTCATCGAGTACAGGCGTCTTAGCCTTCATAATAGCATTTCCGTAGAATTCTTCTCTGTAGCCGAATCCGTCAAGGATCATCAGCATGGTTGGTCTGTGTTTCATGACTTACTCCTCTTCTTTTCTTGTGTAAGTGATCAGATCTTCAGCGATCTCCTTTGCTGCCTGGCTGACAGGTCTTTCGCTCTCTTCTTCTGTAAGAGCCGGCTTACCGTCAACGATGTCCCTTGCTCTCTTGGAAGTGAGTATGACGAGCGAATATCTGCTGTCTGTCTTGTCTCTGAGTTTGTTTATTGATGGATAAAGAAGCATTACGGTTTCCCCTTTCTAAAGTTACTTCTGTTTTGACTCGTTTTCGTATTCCCTGATGATAGGCTTGACTGCCTCAGGCACTTTTGCCGATTCAGCCGCCATTATGCATTTAGCCAGCGCAACAGCCTCTTCCAGGTCATCATTTACTATGTAATAATCGTATTCTCCTATGAGTTTGATCTCATTCAGAGCCTGGCCAAGCCTTTTCTCGATCTTCTCTGCAGTCTCTGTGCCTCTGCCTTCGAGGCGCCTTCTGAGTTCTGCAAGGCTTGGCGGAAGTATGAATATAAGCACCGCTTCAGGCATGGCACGTTTCACCTGAAGACCGCCCTGTACATCGATATCGAGTATGACATTGCGGCCTCTTTCGAGACGGTTCATCACCATGTCTTTAGGCGTTCCGTAAAGGTTGTCGAAAACAGTCGCGTGCTCTAGGAAGTTGCCTGCCTCGATGTGCTCAAGGAAGACCTCTCTCGTTACAAAGAAATAGTCTTTGCCGTCAACCTCGCCCTCGCGTGGTTCGCGTGTGGTCATAGACACTGAGAACTCATTGCCGATCTCCTTGAGGAGCTCACCGCAGACAGTGCCTTTGCCTGTTCCCGACGGTCCGGATATTACATATAATCTGCCTTTTTTACGGCTCATATACACCTCCCCGCTGACTTATTATTATATCATGTTCTCCTCTGATTTAGCAATTATCAGATTGGCTGCAACATCGCCTTCAACGTTTATGGTAGTAAAGGCCATGTCAAGCAGCCTGTAGAAAGCAGCAATCGGTCCGATAAGGTCGACTGGAAGACTGAATATGGTAAGGAACGATGTCATCAGTACTATTCCTCCTCCGGGTATGCCCGGTGCTGCCATATTCAGCAGAGTCGCTATGATGGCCATCATAACAAACTGCATGAGCGGCAGATCAAGCGAATAGAAATCCGAGACAAATACTGCAAGGCAGCAGAATGAGCATGCTCCTCCGCACATGTTTATGGTGCACCCCAGAGGAAGAGTAAAATTGCTTATTTCCGCAGGAGCACCCAGATCCTCTACGCTGACCCGTATGGTTGTAGGCAGTGTTGCCGCAGAGCTTGTTGTGGAAAGTGTCATCAACGCAACCTTACCGCATGCAGAAAGGAATGTCTTTGCGTCTTTCCCGGTGTAAAGCCGTACCGGGATGCAAAAAACAATTATATAAACCGCGATGCAGGCCAGCCAGCAGCATATTATGTATTTCCCTATCGCCATGAACAGTCCCGTACCATACTGTGCTATTGAATACGCCATCAGCGACATTACGCCTATAGGTGATGTCTCCATTATTATTGAGAGCAGACGGAAAACAACATCCTTCAGTCTGTTTATGAATTTCGTGGCCGGCTCAGCCCTTTCTCCCATCGCAATTATCACAGCGGAAAGCACTATTGCGAGGAGCAGCGCCGGAAGTATGCATTTCGCTGACAGAACATCGGAAATGCTGTGCGGCAGCAGGCCGCGAAGAATACCTGAAATATGGATCGGTCCGCCTATCGTCCCTTCATAAACCGGCCGGTTCTCAAACACGACGTCCCTGCCCGGCCTTATCATCATGGCAACTCCAAAAGCAACTGCAAATGAAGCCAGAAACATCAGCACGTAAAGCAGAACTGTTTTCACAGCTACCCTTCTGAGTGACGCCAGATTTGCGGAATTGATTATACCTGCCATCACGGCGCACATCAGGACAGGTATAACCATCACCTTTAACAGGTTCAGATATACATCGCCGACGATTTTAGCGTCAATCGAAAACTGCGGAGCCAGGGTTCCCAGCAGGATCCCGGCTCCGAAGCCAATAGCTATCCTAATAAACAGATTCTCTTTTTTGAATACAGTACTCACTCTATGTTCTGTACCTGCTCTCTGACGTTCTCGATCTCGGCCTTGAGTTCGAGCATGCTGGAAGTGATTTCCCTGTCATTCGACTTGGAACCTATGGTATTAGCCTCACGGTTCATCTCCTGGATAAGAAAATCAATCTTTTTTCCTATAGCTTCTTTGCCGTCTGACTGCAGGAACTTTCTAAGCTGGCTTATGTGACTGCCAAGTCTGACGAGTTCCTCTGTTATATTTGCCTTATCCGCGAATATTGCTGCTTCGAGGGCGATTCTCTCTGCCGGAACCTCATAGACGCCGCCGAGTATCTCCTCTACTCTGGCCTTGAATTTTGCCGCATATTCCTTTTCGATCTCAGGAGCCCTTTTCTCAATGCGGTCCTTTATTTCCTGTATGGTGTCTGCCCTGGCGGAAAGATCTGCCACGAGCTTCTCTCCCTCTGCCTCTCTCATACTGCAGAAATCGTCGAGTGCACTATCAGTCGCTCCAAGAAGCCTCTTTACCATAGCTTCTTCGTCCTCAGCAGCAGGTGTCGTAACTATTACGTCAGGCATCTTCGAAAGAAGGCTGAGTGAAACGCGTGATTCCTCTCCGAAATCAAAGCTGTCTCTGAGCTCTGAAAGCACATTATAATAGCGGGCTGCAAGCTCTTTATCAAGTCTGATGTCACTGTCACTTTTGCCTGTATTATCGACACTCACGCTTACCTCCACCTTGCCTCGATGGAGTCTTTCCTTGATAGCCGCTTTTATTGTTTCCTCAGCGAATGAATACCGCCTCGGCATTTTTACATAAATATCCAGATACCTGTGGTTAACGGATCTTATCTCTACTGTTACCTTGCTGATTTCGTCAGAGTACTCGCCTCTGCCGAATCCTGTCATGCTTCTTATCATTTTTTAAAAACTCCGTTGATTATTCTATGACCTCATCTACGGCAGCTTCAGTCCCGTCTTCGACCAGCTCTGCCTCCACATCAACAACCTTTTCAGGATCGTTTTCGATAACTTCTGCGTCTACATCAACTGCCTCTTCGCGTATCAGCTCTTCTTCGGCTTCAGCCTCTGCTTCCTCCCTCAGACGCTGCTCTTCGGCCTCACGTCTGGCATCGGCCTCCGCAAATTTAGCTCTTGTGTTAATAACCTTCAGAACAATATACGCAACAGCAAGTACTATTATTAACTTAAACATCTGATATCCTCCTTTAACAGTCCCTTAAGTAAAACCTTAAATCTATATGTTCTGCGGACGCAGCACAAGTATGTCTGCGTCGAGATCGTATTCAGCCGTATTGATGAACCAAACCTGTCCCAGGCTTATACCGTGCCCCCTGCCGGCAGCATCCTTTATGAAATTTTCGATGCTGTCAATATTTGGCAATCCGAATTTAGCGGTTTCCGATCTGTAATGCATAGGAAGCACCAGCTTAGGCGCCGTTCTCTCAATGAGGTCGAGCGCCTCCTGACGGTCGTATGTGTATACACCGCCTACCGGAACGAGAGCTATATCTGCGTCTTTGAGGAGTTCATAGTTCTCCTCAGTCAGGAGATCATCGAGCACCTCGCCGATATCACCATAGTGCACAAGTTTCTCTCCTGTGGTTTTATGAGTTACTACGTATATCCTGTTTGGTCCTCTCAGTGCACCCTTCTTTGGGTCGTGGAACGTATCTATCCACTTTACCTCAAACGGGCTTTCGTCCTTAGGCTCAAGCACTATGGCATCTCTGTAATTATGATCAAAGTGATCGTGCGAGCAGAGCACTTCACTCGCCGCATCTATTATGTCCCTGAATCCTTTGACCGAGCCCGGTTCATACGGATCAAAAACTATCGAATAGCCGGTTTCTTCATCAAGAATTTTGAAACAGGCATGCCCTGCATACTTTATTATCATAACAGCCCTCTCTTTACTTTATGAGCGAGATTGCCGATTCAATCGTATCTATCTCGCATATCCCACTACCTTTTTCGTATTCGCCGTCAAGAGTCCAGTGTACATTTTCATCCAGTTCGAACATCACTTTATGCGCCGAATATTTCTCTATCTGATGCGACTTGAATGTTCCGCTAAGGATACTGGAAGTTATGTCGCTGAGCTCTATCAGGTCTCTCGGCATTTTGATCAGAATTACCTCCATAAGGCCGTCGTTCATGTCAACATCGAGCTTCTGAAGATTGACAATGCCTCCTATAGATCTGGAGTTGCACACTCCGCCGAGAACATAGTCTCCTTCATGGACCTGCTCTTCCGGGGTTCCCTTCTCAAGTGTGATCCTGGTATGTATTGATTTAATGTGCGCAAGCTCCTTTACTCCCGCCATCACATATGCCGAGTGCCCCAGAATATTCTTTATATTCTGCGGAACAGAGTATGTGGTCGATGTAAATGCGCCAAAACTCGCAACGTAGCTGAAATAACGGCCGTTGAAGCTTCCTATGTCAACAGGCTGAGGTGTGCCGTTGATTATCCTGTCGACACAGGCAGGTATAGATTTAGGGAGACCTATTGAGTTGGCGAAATCATTAGTTGAACCCGCCGGTATATATCCGATCGGTGTTTTGTGCCCTCCGCTTATGAGTCCGTCTATGACTCCGTTCAATGTTCCGTCACCGCCCGAAACCACTACTACATCAGCTTCTCCACCGTATTCAGCTGCAAAATTTTTCGAATCTCCCCCTGCTGTAGTCATCAGTACCTGCGTCAGATAGCCTGATCCCGAGAAGCGTTCGATTATCTCCGCCATGTATTTCGGTGCCTGCATGAGTCCTGCTTTAGGATTCATAATAAACAGCAGTTTTTTTCTGTCGTGCATCATCCCGTCTCCTCCGGAAATACAATCCTGTTTATTCATCATCGTCATCATCGCCTGCTTCAATTTCCGCCTTGCGCGTCTCTATCTCGTCTTCCATCATCTCCATGAACTTCATGGTCTCAACGAGATCGGCAATTTCCCTTTCGCGCTTCTCGTCGTAACCCGGATCGAACTTTCTCGACATTCTTACTGCAAGGCTGTCAAGCGATCTGTCCACCATATCGTATTCGCCTATGATGAGTTTGTTCCACTTCTCCTCGCCGTTGGCGCCATACTGTTTGATAAGATATTCCTTGATCTTTGCAGGAGTGAGTCTGCCCCTCCTCATGTGTATATCCCATGACTTGTTGAACATCATACCTATGCATAGCACCCAGCTTATGAGGTAGAACCACAGCATCATGGCTACGATGTTTGAGAACGCTCCGTAAAGAACGTTGTAATTTGTAGCCTTTGAAATATACAGCGAGTATAGCCATGTTACTAACAATATTCCCATGGTCGCAACAACAGCTCCGGGAAGAACCGCACTGACCGGTACACGTATACGCGGGAGCAGATAGTAATTTGCAAGGATTACAATGAAAAACATCCCTGCAAGAATAGGCGTCCTGAGATCTGAAATAAGACCCTCAATATATGTGTTCTGCAAGACTCTTCTCGCAATAAGATCACCGTACACATAGCCTACTACGGTTATGGCAACTGCCAGTATGGAGAATGCTGCGATCGGGATAGCCTTAAGTCTCTCTGTAAAGAAGCTGAATCTGTATCTGCCGTAGCTGAGAGTGTATGTAGTAAGCCTCGACAGCGAAAAAGCGAGGGATGAACTCGCCCAGAGGGCGAGGAGTATCATGAAGAAACTGCTTAAAGCAGTGGATGACGCGGAGAACAGACTCTGAAGGAAGCTGCCCATCTCGGTCGAAAGATGCATCTCGAGCCAGTCTCTGATAAAGTCCATCGAGACATCAAAGATACCCAGCACCTGAGTAAGTACGATAAGCATCGGAACCGATGCCATAAAGAAGAAATACGCGATCTGCGCAGCAAATCCCGCATAATATTGGTCGTCAAACTGCCTCCATAAATGGAAGCCTATTTTCAGAGCCCTTTTCCATGTAAGATGGAATTTCTTCTGTTCCGGATTATCAGATGTGCTGTCCCAGAATTCATCACTCATGATATCAGTTGCAGGCCGGCATCAGCCAAGCAGTCTCTCCAGTTCCGCAAGAGCTTTCGCTCTGTGGCTTATGGTGTTCTTGAAATCCGTTCCCAGTTCGGCGAAAGAATTGCTGTATCCATCCGGTACGAATACCGGATCATAGCCGAAGCCACCCTCTCCTTTTTTCTCAGTCGCGATGTGACCTCTGCACTCACCACTGGCAACAAGAACAAACCTTCCGTCCTGAGGTACCGCAGCTTCAGGAACGCCCTTTTCGTTCGGATATATCAGAGTAATAACCGTCACGAATTTAGCTGTTCTTTCGCTTTCAGGCACACCGTCAAGGGCGGCAAGCAGTTTGGTATTGTTATCATCATAAGTACATCCCTCACCGGCATATCTGGCACTGTAAACTCCGGGTGCACCGCCGAGGGCATCTACCATAAGACCTGAATCGTCTGCGATAACCGGGCTGTCAAGATACTTTTCAAGAGAAGGATCTGACGCTATCATATCCATAATAACGCTGGCTTTCAGATGAGAGTTTTCTTCAAAGGTAGTCCCCGTCTCTTCTATATCATCGGTCGGGATGCCCGCGTCATCACGCGAGATAACATCAAGGCCGAATTTCTCAAGTATAGCCCTGATCTCTTTTATCTTATTTTTATTCTGTGATGCAAGTATAGCTGTTCTCATAATTAATTAATTGTATCATTTTTCACGTGCGGCCGCCATCATAAGGGCACATTCTATGCGCTTTCTGTGGAGCTTGCAGCCAAAGCGGTAAACCTTATTGATGTCGCCATTTGAGTGGTAGTTGTTTGCAGCGCAGCCTCCTGCGCAATACAGCCGTGCCCAGCAGCTTTTGCAGTCATCACGGGTATAGATATTGTTGCCGCTCCTGAAGATATCGACCGTCTCAGGATGTGTTATGCCATCATATATATTACCGACTATCATGTCGTCATCACCCACAAACTGGTGGCACGGATAAAGATCTCCGGTCGGCGTTACAGCCAGGTATTCCGTTGCAACTCCGCACCCTGCGACCCTCTTGTAAATGCACGGACCGCCTGTAAGATCGACCGTATAGTGATAGAAGCTGAAGCCTTCACCCCGCTCTTCACGTCTGAGCATCTCCAGGGCAAGCTTTTCATACTCCTCATATAGCTGAGGCAGGTCTTCCTCATGCAGTGCATATGGAACATCCGGATCAGATACAACAGGTTCAATAGACGTTTCCCTGAAGCCGAGGTCGGCCATTGCCAGCACGTCAGCTGCAAAATCCTTGTTATACGCGGTGTACGTGCCGCGCATGTAATATTCGGATGATCTTTCGGCATTTTTCAGGCGCGAGTCAACAAGGGACCTGAAATTGTCCATTATCATATCATAGGTGCCGCCTCCGCTCTTGCTGTGCCTCATGCGGTCATGAGTATCACGCCTGCCATCCATACTCAGCACAACATTTCCCATCTCGCGGTTGGTGAATTCTATTACGTCGTCATCTATGAGCACTCCGTTCGTCGTGAGAGTAAAATTGAACACCTTATTGTGCTTTTTTTCGAGTTCACGTCCATAAGCAACTATCTCTTTGCAAACATCCCAGTTTATCAGAGGTTCGCCCCCGAAAAAGTCCACCTCAAGATGTCTGCGTGTCCCGGAATTCTCCACCAGATAATCCAGAGCCCGCTTTCCGACTTCTGCACTCATGATGCCGCTTTTGCCGCTGTAATCACCCTTGCCGGCAAAGCAGTACTCGCAATCCATGTTGCATCCGTGTGCAACGTGAAGGCATATCGCTTTGAGGACTGATTGTTTTATCTTTATCTCATCAGCAGCCTGTTCGAAAGGATCCTCAGACCACAGCAGTCTGTTTTCGTGAAGCTCTGCTATATCTTCAATGGTCTCATCTGCCTCTTCCGAAGTGATCCCATGCTTCTGAACGATTTCAGACGCTATTGAATCCATCAGGGCTCTGTCTCTGAAGATTACTTTTGCGTCACCTTCATTTTCGCATATAGCTGCATCCAGTTTTTCTATCGTATCATAAGCGACATCGTCGACCGAGTGCACCGCCCCGCTCGCCGCATCTATTACCATATTGAATCCGTTTAATTTGTATGTATGTATCATTGATTGTCCTTAAGTGAAGCAAAAAGAAAAAACGGCGCTGCATTATGCAGCGCCGCCGTAAGCATCTTACTTTTCCTTGCGCTGCTCGCAATGCTGATTTGCAACGCTGCAGGAAGTCTTGCTTGCAGACTGGCATGAAGTCTGGCACTCACCGCATCCGCCTGTGACTCTGGACTCAGCCATATCTCTTGTTGTGATAGTCTTAATTCTCTTCATTTTGAATCCCTCCGTCAGTTTTTAATCCTTTTGTAGGATACCATTACTCCGCGTTTCTGTCAATCTGACGCAGAAGGTTGAGAGACACCCTAATCGTTTATCTCAACTGAGAAAAGCGTATTGGAATCCTTGAACGACTTGTCTGCAGGTTCCTTGCTCTTGATCTCATCTACCAGGTAGTCAGCGAAGCTTGCCGCATCATAGACCTTAGTTTCAGCAGAGGCCTTCATATCTTTTTTAGCTGCTGCAGCATCGGCGATCTCTTTTTCAAGTGCATCAAATTCAGCTTTTGCTTCAGCTACAAAGGTAGGTACTTCCGGTGCTTCAAAGTTTGCAGGAATACCTGTTCTAGGCACCTCGAGCGTATCGCGCTTTTCGAAAGGCGTCTTTTCTCTTTCAGGAGCAGGTGCCGGTTTGTGATTCTCCGGAGCTGCTGTGATCCTGAACTCGAACACAGCCTCTTTTTTCATGTCTCTGTTGACTATTCTGATCCTGTCAGCTTTTCCGTCGGTGCTGTCAGCCTTGACGAGAATGTCCTTTGCTTCTCCTGCTGCAATATCGAGAGTTACATCCTGACCAGGGATAGGCGGAAGATCCCAGTTTCTGGTATCAGGGTTATATGCCGTGTGGAAGAATCTGATCTTTCCCACAGTAACATTTATATGATATATGCAGTCCTGGTTGACACTCGGAAGCAGGCATTCGCTCTGCTTATCGCCAAGCTGTCCCCTTAAGTTGACAGTTCCTTTTGCGGTCCTGTATACGAGTCCTCTGTACTCATGGCGGGAATGAGCCTGTTCACTGACGATAACAACTTCGCAAGGAGAGTTGTTGATCACATACTCGGTAGTCGTTCCGACGGAATTCAGCATGTCCTCCTTGGAAGACTTGGTCATGACTACGAGATCTGCTCCGGTTTCGCGTACCGCTCTGACGATCCTTACTCCTGCCTTGCCAACAGCTGACAGTTTTGTAACCTTGTATCCGTCAAATTCTTCAGCTATGAGATTGAGTTTTTCGTCGAGTTCCCTTACAGCAGCACTTTCCACGTCGCTCCTGACCGAATATCCGAGTCTCTCGTCTATCATCATAAGTACGATATCCGCATCCTCCGGGGAGTAATGTTTCTTAACGTATGCGATTGCTTTCAGACTGCGAGGCGTTTCTTCGATTGGGATAAGTATCTTTTTCATAAGTTTATCCTCTTCTATATTCCCAATATTTTAACTGTTTAATTGTAGCACGCGAATATTGAAATTATCAATTTTATTAATTCTATTTAAGGAACTTGCTGTTGTTTGTAAGTATGAAGATCTCAGCAATTGCGTAGAGCACCAGATAGTCATCATCGTATGAATTTATGATGTCATTTCTGCACCTGCCATACTCATCAAACAGAAGATTCGGAGAGCCTCCGATAACCGCTTTCAGCTTCCCCTCGTGCTCTATCATGTAGTTGCAGGAGATCCTTGCCTTCATGCATGACGGGAAGAGTATCATTGTGAAAACTCCTGCATCGGTATCTGCCTCAAAGCCTTCTCCGCGCGAG
>JBGUVT010000189.1:0-5315 GCA_045220485.1 Anaerovoracaceae bacterium
CGCAACTGCGGAGATGTGTTTGTATGCGTTGATTTGCTATATGCTTTTCAAAAAAGCTCTTGACACAGCATTAGCAAGATTTGTCGACTTCTTTCACTAGAATATTATCATAGAAAGTCTACTCTTTTTTCTCTTCCTCTTGTTTTTTCCGTGCCTGCCTTGCTTTATAATACTCCCGCTGTTTGGCATTTATCTCATCGCGATGTGCCTTGCGATATTCCCTTTGCTTAGCATTTATCTCCTCACGGTGTTTCTTGCGATACTCTTTCTCTTTAGCTCTTATTTCCTCATAGTGTTCCTTGCGGTATTTTCTTCTATATTCCCTTATCCTTTCCTTATTCGCCTCATTGTACGCTCTTTCTTTCTCAATTATTTCATCATGGTGCAATTTGCGATATTCTCTAGCCCTTGCATTCATCTCATCACGATGCAATTCGCGACGTTTTTTCTGTCTCGCACACATTTCATCACGATGATCATGGTAGTATTTACGATCTCTGGCACGTGCCTCATCAAGACGCTCTTTTCTACGCCTTTTTTGCTTCTCTCTGATTTCATCACGATGTTTCTTATAGTTTTCCTTACTCCAGGCTCTTATTCTATCCCTGTTCGCCTCGTAGTATCTCTTGTCTTT
Source organism: Anaerovoracaceae bacterium (assembly GCA_045220485.1). Taxonomy (GTDB): domain Bacteria; phylum Bacillota; class Clostridia; order Peptostreptococcales; family Anaerovoracaceae; genus Crickella. The sequence continues at coordinate 635 of JBGUVT010000189.1, forward strand.
CTCGTGAACTTCCTCAGGATGCTGCTTGCGATATTCACTGGCCTTAGCATTCTGTTCCGCGCCATGCTCACGCCAGTACCTTCTGCCATATTCGAGTCTTTTTTCCCGATGAGCTTTATAGTATTCTCTATCCCTGGCTCTAAATTCATCCTGATGTGCTTTGTAGTATTCCCTCTGCTTAGCATTTATCTCATCGCGATGCGCCTTGCGATATTCCCTTTTTCTGGCATTTATTTTGTCGCGATTTGCCTCGCGGTATTTCCTTTCTCTTTCAATGATCTTGTCATGATTCAATTTGCGGAGCTCTCTGGCCCTGGCATTCAGTTCTTCACGATGTTCATGCCAATACTCCCGCTGCCTGGCATTTATCTCATCGCGATGTTCTTCCCTATACTTTCTATTCCTTTCACGGAGTTTATCTCTAAGTTCGGTGCGAAAGTATATTGTCGAGACATCGTATCCTCCTTCAAAGTCTTCATATCCGACATCTACCACAGGATTTCTCAATACATATTTTCTGTATTCACCATAGAATGCATATTTTATCGCTTTAGTCACATACGCATCAAAGTAGTTGATGATGTCCGGGTTTTCTCTGCACTTTTCGAGGACTTGCCACAGAGTAATATATCCTATCTGATAAAAATCATCCCTGTCATAAGTAGGCATATGGTTCCACATATCCCCGGCACAATGGTAATAGAATGGCCTCAACATTCTGTGCAATTCCGACAACGCGGCTTCGTTTACTCCATCAGACTCCACATACTGTCTGACCAACTCTTTTCTTTTTTCTGACTTAGGGTCTTTCATGGTTTTCTCCAATCAATACCAAAGCTATATCTCCCCATGAATGTATATCGGTGTCCTTTGATTATTGCAATCCTAGAACACCATGTTTTGCACACTTGACTATCTTTCAGGATAGTCTTTTTGCACTTTCATCTTTGCCTGCTTCGCTCGTTCCTGGTATCTTTCGACAAGAGCTGCAGCCATTTTCATAGCCTGTTCCTCGGTCATTGTTATGCCACGGGACATCCTGCGATGGTCGCTCGACCAGTCTCTTATGTCGATCTTCGGCTGGCCTCCGTTCCAGGAAACGATATTTATCTCCCTGGTCCATGGAACCTCCTTGCCTTCATATCGGTCGAGTACTGCAATATGCTCGTGAATTGTAAATTCAACTGTTCCATCAGAAAAAGTCATTCCGCTAAATTTCGCCATTTCATTCCTCCATTTTCTATCTTTCCCATACAGCGCGTGGCGGTCTCAGCTGATCCAGAAGACCTTCACTCTTGAAACTGTAGATATCTCCTGTCTCACCGGCCACTATGATATGATCCAGCATTTTCACTCCGAGCAGTTCTGAACAACTCAGGAGCCTTTTCGTAACATCCTTATCTTCCTGACTTGGGTTCAGGCTTCCACTGGGGTGATTGTGGATCGCCACGAATGCGGCAGAATTCGAAAGGATCGTCGACTTGAATACTTCTCTCGGACTCACTACTGATGCATCGAGCGTGCCCACGCTGCATATATTCAGGTTGATCGGCTGTCCGTTGGTCTTAAGATTGAGCACCGCGAAGACCTCTCTGTCATAAGTTGCCAGCTCCTTCGCGATCACCTTCTTCACGTCCTCGGGACTTGTAATCTTTTCCGTGCTGTATAAAGATGGTTCCTTTACCATACGGATATTCACCACCTGGATCTCATTCGGATTCCCCATTTTCCTGCCCAAGGCTGATCACCTCCTTAAGATCCAGTGAGAGTATCACTCCATCTTCAAGTTCATTCACCATCTGTCTCAGATCATCACGGGTGCAGTTATCAGTCGTATTCAGATTCGTTTCTGACATCAGGCTTTACCTCCTTCTTCGCCGGCACCGGATCCTTGCCGTTGTACAGATACGCATATAGTCTGTGTTGTCTGATCGCTTTTTTTAGATCAAGGATCCCTCCTATTTCATCATCCAGCCCATTCTCATGGACGATCTCCATCTCAAGAGACATGACTTTCTTTTCTGTATCAAAGCCCTTCGCTGCCAGCTTGTCCATTGTCTTCAGTTTCATTCTGTCCATATACTTCCTCCTTATCCTTTCTCAGCCCGAGCTCCTTCATTATTTTCGGAAGGCAGTAACCGCAGAACGGTGCGCTTTTACTGCGGTACCTGCAGTTTTCCGGGCATAGTACTTTCGGGTATTCCCACAGATATCCCATGCTATGGCCTCATCAGATCACAGCCATAACTTGTAAAGGCATAGCTGTATGTGTGATCGAATTTGCTTTTGTTGTATACTCCGGCCTTGACGATACCTTCTTTTCTCAGCTTTCTCATCGCTGTGCGCACCATATGCACCGTCAGGAACGGCAGATAAGCAGTGATCCTTTTGTATGACGCTCTCACCCACGGATACCCGTCTATATAGAATGCCGCGTCAGCATTGGCCTGTGCCTCCCAGAGCTGTGTCGCGACTATGGCTGCGTTCGTCCCGCACAGCCTTGCTATTTCAGTATTGAATGATTTCTCTTTATGATTCATCGGTATTTCCTCCATTATTTTTCAAAACAAGCGAGGCGGTCGCTGTTAAGCTTCCGCCTCATGCATCAGTATGGTCCGTCCTGATATCAGACGAACATTTCGGCATCCTTTTTAGCCTGTCTGCGCTTCTTCACATACTCCTTGATCACAAGCGCGAGCATGCTGCCGAGCGCCCCGGCAAAGAGCACTCCGTATACCCAGATCAGAGTGTTGTCACCTGTCTTCGGTGCTGGGCTAACTTCCGGACCGTCCTTGACGAGAACAGTTTGTCCCTCATCATTGATATCCTTGTGCTCTGCTACCTGAGTCAGAGTTGTCTCGGAAAGATCCTTACCTTCCTCGTAATCATTGATCCTGTAAGCAGTCTCGAATGCTACGAGCTCCTTGCCCTTGAGGTTCCTGGTATCGATCACGAACGTGACTTTTACCTTGCCGTTAGGCTTCTTAGGCTGGAATGGTTCGCTCCAGACAGTTACTTCATGGCCGTGTTCAACCAGCGGATCGCCGGTATCCTTGACCATGAGCGTTCCCTCGATCATATACCACTTGGAAGGATCGAGAGCCTTGTACTCGACTACGTCAGTGAGAGTTGTCTCCTTGCACGGATCAACTTCCTTGGCCTTCTTGTCACCGGTAAGAGTAGTGCCGATCTCAGGTGTCTGGACCGGAGTCTGGGCTACGTCATCCTTAGGCTCAAGAGTTCCCGGCTCATCAGGATTGTCCGGATTCGGATATGTCACATTGTCGCACTCAGCGGTATTCCAGTATCCGTCCTTATCGTCGGTTTTGTTCTTCTGATACTCTCTGTTGATGTCATTGCCCTTCTCATCAAGCGAGTCGGAATCCTTTGCCTTGGCTGCAAGGTATTCCCTGGCATTGTCATTGACTACCGCAGTGTAGGTAACGACTGCCTTCTCACCAGGTTCAAGGGTGATATTAGCGATGAACTCATCCTTACCCTTATTGTTCCAGGTTCCCTCACCATCGAACTTGACATCCTTCAACCTAGGAACAGTGAAGAACTCTGCATTCTGTGTGTACTGATCCGTTACATCCATCGTAAGAACTATGTTGCCGGTATTCTCAACATGAACCTCATACTCGACTTCGTCCTGCGCGAAGAATCCGTATTTATCTCCTTTGGACGGAGCCTTGGTGGTACGGATCTTATACATCTCGTATGCCGGCTTCATTTGTTCCCATGTGACCGTCTGGCCTTCGTCCTCGATGTCCTCATGCTTTGCAGCGATTGCTCCTGTTGAATCGAAGACCTTCTCGAACACGACCGTATCCTTGCCATAAAGCATGCTGCCATCGAAGGTGAATGTGACCTTGACCTTGCCGTTTGATGTCCTTGCAATGAATTCCTGTTCAGCAGTAATTTCCTTGCCGGAAGCATCCTTGCAGACCTCACCTGTGGCCTTGTCCATCAGGCGGCCCTTTGCAGTGTAGGTCTCGCCCTTCTTTAGGTTCCTGTATTCGATCTCATCGATGAGTGTAATCTCCTTTGCAGGTCTGATCTCGGTGTTCTTTCCATCTACCGATGCAGTAGTCCCGATCTCAGGGACATCATCAGTGATGGTCTCCAGATCCACAAATCCGTTCTGGGACTTCTGATCTACCGTGAAGTAGAACTTCTGAAGGATATATCCCTCGTTGTGTTCACAAGGCATCTCTTCAAGGATATATGAATCGTATGGGAGCGCTCCGAAAGCGCTGCTCATGGCAGCCTTGTCATCGAACTCGCCTATACCGAACCACACGCCGTGAAGGATGTCATCCTTTCTGGCAATAAGATCAGCTGTCTTGATCTCATCAGCCTCGAGCAGGTCGTCGAACGGATTCTGCTTCCTTGCAGTATCTGCTGCCTCATCTTCATCGATGTCACCTGCAGATCTTCTGTCCTTGGTGGAGAAGAAACCGTTCGCATCAGTCACGACTACGTGAGTCTCGCCATTAGTCACGCTGATGATCTTGAACGGCACATAGCTGAATCTCTCGGAGGTCGAATCGGCGATCTTCGTTCCCTGGACATCGGAGCGGTACACATAGTTATCGAATGTGAGAGCAGCTTCGTTCTGGTTATCGTCGAAGGATACCATTACGCCGTCTTCTCTGATCTCAAACATGTGCTCCGTCTT
>JBGUVT010000190.1:0-31484 GCA_045220485.1 Anaerovoracaceae bacterium
CCTACCCACTGGGCGAGCACTGTGTAGAATGGCGCCATTGACGAGCCGTAGTTTTCTATTGACCAGAATACCTCTTTATCCATTCCCACCGGGTTTGCGAGATACTCCGCGACCGCAGCCTCGTCATTTGCCATAAGATGGTTCAGTTTCTCCAGCAGGTCATTGCCTGATGCGTTCATGAGAATATCGCTCAGTGAGCCGGTCCCGTCCTGAAGTGTTTTCAGATTTGAGGATGTCGTATTGATGCTCGACTGGAGCTTCGAAAGCGCTTTTTCATATGAGCTGAGGTTCTTACCAAGAGATGACAGCCCTTTGTCTGCACCAGACATGATATTGCGGAATTCCGAGAGCGATGTCCTCGTATTTGCCAGTGCAGTCTCGAGATTGCCGTCTATGTCAGTCTTTATCTGTTCCTGTATTTTTTCGGTCAGCTCTTTTGCCTTGTCATTGTCTTCGGAAATCTTTTTGATTATAGGCTCGCGTTCAGCATAATCCATGTTTTTGTCCAGCTGTTCGAGCCCGGATATTATGTCTCCGAGAGTCGCTGATAGATCTTCGAACCTCTCGCTCAGGGCAGTGAAACCTTCCTCTTTCAGGTATTTAGCCTGCTCGTCTGCGCGGGTCTTCATGGTGCTGTACCTGCTCACCCATTTATCCCTGTTGAGATCCAGGAATGTGTTATATGCAAGGTCGCTCGCGCTGAGCAGTTCGACCGCGACGGTATCGAAGGTCTTGAGCGAAGAAGCCGTATCCTCTATTTTTTTGTTCGCTTCATCGAGCTTAGACGTGTCTGCTTTCTTAATTTTTGCGAGCTCTTCCTGAGCCTCAGTCAGGATCTTGTCATTGGCCTTGAACACATCGTGCGTGCTTCCGACAAATTCATCCGACACGTCAAGGAGATTTCCGGCTGCGTCCGTGAGCCCGGCTGCTGAATTCGCCAGCGCTATGCAGCTCGACAGATCTCCGCTCAGGTCGTCTATCCTGCCTGCCAGATCTGCCAGCATCTGCTGCGGATCGAGCCCGTTTGCTTCTGCCACGGATGCAGCATCTGAAACATAGCTCGCAAGAGTCTCAACGAATGCCGCGTTCACTTCCTCCTGCACGGCAGTCTTTGCCTTGCCGGTTATCTTAGGAGCGATAGCATTCTTCTTCTCGTTTTCATAGTATTTCAGCTTAGGATTTGTGAGGTCTCCATTCAGGAAGCTGAGCACGCCCGCGCTGAAGTCCTCAGGTATCACGAGCGCGGCATAATAGTCGCCTGAATAGACTCCTTTTATGGCCTCTTCATCGTTTTCAACGAAGACCCATCCAATGTCATCATTCGCTCCGAGTGCCTCAACGATCTTATCGCCTACGTTTATGGAGAGCCCGGCTGCCGTATGGCCCTCGTCCATATTGGCAACTGCTACCGAGATACGTCCTGTAGCATCCGACTCATAAGGAGCCCAGTTTGACAGAATGTTGAACCACGCATAGCAGCAAGGCACAAGGCAAAGTCCCATCACTGTTATGATGGCTACCACGCTGCCTGTTATTTTTTTAAGATCATATCTGATTATGTTGAGGATGTTCTTCATTGTTCATCCTCACTTTCCGGAGCTTTTTCACGCCTGTGTTCCATATAATGGGCGTGAATCTCCTCGTGCTTCTCCTGTATGTGGCTATGGATCTCCTCTTGTCTCTCCTGTATATGGCTCTGAATCTCTTCGTGTTTCTCCTGCAGACGGGTCTGCACCTTCTCGCGCACCTGCTCTGAATCAGGCAGCAGTACGCCGAAGTCTGCCTCTCTGTCGCTTACGTCTTCGAGCGTCTTGCGTATCGAATCGTCTATGTATTCCACGCTTATGAGATAGATCGATATGATGAACATGCCCACCACCCACAGGATCATGAACACGACCCTGTCGCTGTCGGTGATAAGGCGTATGAGTATCATGAGGACAGTGAACAGTCCCAGTAATACCAGCCCCACTCTGATCCTCTTCTTGTTGCTTTCATGCAAAGCCATGCCGCGGTCGAGCAGCCTGTTGTAAAGATCTTCATAACGGATGTCCTGATTATTTCTGTCCATCACAGCACCTCCGTTTCTTCGATTTTCTCAGATACAAAGCTGTTCATTCCGAGGAAAGGCTTCCTTATGAGCAGCCCTATCGCAAGTCCCACTACGGCAAAAATGAGCAGGTATGCAAGATATTTCGCAAAGTCGTGCCTGTATGTGCCGCACAGCGCTTCTCTCATCGCATTGATGGCATGCGGGAACGGGAAGAACTTATAGATTTTTGCGAATATCGGCGGAAGTATCTCTATAGGATACGAGCCGCTCGATCCTGCTATCTGGAGTACCATGACCACGACAACTATTGCCTTGCCTATGTCTCCAAACGATATCGTGAGCGCATAGATCAGCAGTATGAATACGAAGCTTGTGACCGCTGCGGAGAACCACATAAGCCACGGGTGTACCGGCTGGCAGCCGAGCAGGAATATATCTCCCGTCACAATGACCGCTGCCTGCATCTGTCCGATGAGGAAGAACAGCAGGAAGCGCCCGAAAAACGCCTGGGCTTCGGTAGCGCCCGGGAATTTCTTTCTGTCTATATGAGTCTTCAGTATGGATACGAGTATTACCCCGCCGACCCATATAGCAAGTACCGAATAGAACGGAGCCATCGCGGCACCGTATGAAGCGACCGAGTAAATCTCTTCAACTTCTACATCAACCAGTGATGAGAAGAACTTTGCATATGCCTCAGGGTCTCCTCCAAGCAGGTCGATCAGAAGCGCAAGTCTGTCGCCCTCTGCAACCGCCTCTACTCTTTCGATAATGTCATCTATCTTGTCTGCTGCCATACGGAATACCGTCTGCATCTGGAGCAGTGAATTGTCGAGCTCGCTTACGGTATTGTCTGCGCTGTCCAGAACAGGCGACATGCCACTCAGCATTGATGACATACTGTTCATCAGCGGCTCCATGAGTTCGAGAGTCCTGTCGATGGTGCTTATAAGCGACTCCACGGAATCACTGAGAGAGGTCTGGCTCAGTTTTTTCAGTTCTTCCATTATTGCAGGAATGGCCGTAGGATTCGAGAATGCATTCGTCAGCGTATCCACATCGCTTATCATGGCGCTCAGAACTGCCCGGAGAGCCATGATCGAAGCCGAGTCCTCAGACTCAGGGAACAGCGCAAGCAGTCCTTCAAGATCCGACTTGAGCGCATTCGCTCTCTCACCGGCTTCAGCAATCAGAGCAGCCTTTTCCTCGTCAGATAATCCTCCGTCAGTGATCTTACTGGTGACCTCTTCAAGCGAAGCCCGTTTTTTCTCAATACGGGTCTCCCGGTTAACAAGTATTTTCTTTAAGACCTCAAGGGTCTTCTTTGCTTTAGTAAGATCCTTCTCTGCGTCCGAAGCAGATTTCCCTGCCGTCTTGCCTGCGCTTGACAGCTTTTTCTTCGCGTCCTTTATACCGGAATGTATGTTGGCGCTTTTATCAGTAAAGGCGCTTATCGAGGAATCGTATGCTCTGAGCGTATCTCTGAGATCCTTAAGACGGGCGATCACATCATCAGCAGTATCTTCTTCTGACAGATCGTCCGCGATCTCATTGGTCTCATCGAAAATGAAACCGAATACTGTCTCGAGATACTTTGTCTTAATGGACTGCTGAAGGTTAGTTGCCGCGGTCTCGGTTATCTTTGGCGCTATCGCATTCCTCTTCTGATTCTCGTAATATGTGAGCGGCGCTTTGTCATCGAGCAGCGCCTGCTCAAAGTGATACATGTTATATGTAAAATTGTCTTCGAAAACGACCGCGGCGTAATACTTGCCAGACTTCACGCCCTCTATGGCTTCATCAGCGGATTCCGGGAACTGCCATCCGATCTTGTCGCTTGTTTTCAGATCTTCAGCAACTTCCTCGGCCATGTTGATGTGCGTCCCGTCTTCAAGATCAAGACCCGGATCAAGCGAAGCGACAGCTATCTGTATCTCTCCGGTGTTTGCGTAAGGGTTTGCATTGGCAAATATATTGACCCACGCGTAAAGAGCCGGAAGCACAGAAATCGCCACTATAATAGCCAGCGCAAAAAAGCGCCGGCTTAAAGAACCGATATCATTTCTAAAAATGGACAGAATTGTCCTCAATTCGATTTTCCCTCTCCAGATATATTCTGACGCAGATCCCTGCGTCCTTTACGGAAGATGGCAGTTGTCTGTCTTTAGTCCGCTACCGTTTTACAGATTATGTTTGTGCTTCGAAGCTTTTATACGGCTCATCGCCCTTGAGAGCTCAGCACTTGCAAGCGCCACATCCCTGTTGGAATTCGCCCTCTTCAGGTCTTCCCTTGCCTTCTCCTCAGCACGTCTTGCTCTTGCCTCATCGATCTCTTCAGGATTCTCCGCGGTATCAACGAGCAACATCACCTCGTTGTTCTCCACCTTCAGGAGTCCGTCCGATACGACTGAGATCTGTTTGCCGGACATTCCGGCCTTATCAGCTGCTTCACCTGCCGGCACATACTCAACGATGCCCGGAACCACAGCCATAATGAGGTTTGAATGGTACGGCAAAATACCGATGCTGCCTTCCGTAGTCATCAGTGACACGGATTCAGCATCGCCGTCATATACCATATGTTCACTTGCCATGAATCGCAATTTGAACGTCGCCATTTCAAAACCCCTATTATTCCTTTTAGCGCGGGCTTCAAATATATCGTCAGGCACGCTCTCGCTGTTATCGAAGGAGCTTGCCGACGTAGATTAATGCTTTCTACACTACGGCAACGCCGTGGTGAACAAGAAAGCATTTCATTCGGACGCAGCGGTACTAAGCTCTGTCTGCGCCTTCGGCTTGTCAATCGCTAAGTGCCGGCGTCCTCGAGTCACCTGCCGACATATTTGAAGTCCGCTTAATATTCAATTACAGTGTTTTTGCCTTCGCAATTACATCATCGATAGTACCGACGTTGAAGAATGCCTGCTCAGGATATGCATCCATTTCGCCGCTTACTATTGCGCCGAAGCCCTTGATCGTATCTGCCAGCTGTACATAAACGCCCGGCAGACCGGTGAACTTCTCTGCTACGTGTGTCGGCTGCGACAGGAATCTCTGGATCTTACGTGCTCTGTAAACTGTCAGCTTATCTTCATCAGAGAGCTCGTCCATACCGAGGATCGCGATGATATCCTGGAGTTCTGCGTATTTCTGCAGTATCTCCTGCACCCTTCTTGCAACCTCGTAGTGCTGTTCACCGACGATGTCTGCCTCGAGGATACGGGATGTTGAGTTCAGCGGGTCGACCGCTGGATAAAGTCCCATCTCGGCGATCTTACGCGAAAGTACCGTTGTTGCGTCGAGGTGCGCGAACGTCGTTGCAGGAGCCGGGTCTGTGAGGTCGTCGGCCGGTACGTATACCGCCTGTACCGAGGTGATGGATCCTGCCTTCGTTGAGGTGATACGCTCCTGCAGAGCGCCCATCTCGGAAGCGAGTGTAGGCTGGTAACCTACGGCAGAAGGCATACGGCCGAGCAGTGTGGATACCTCTGAACCTGCCTGTACGAATCTGAAAATATTATCGATAAAGAGCAGTACGTCCTTGTTCTGTTTGTCACGGAAGTACTCAGCCATTGTGAGGCCGCTGAGACCGACTCTCATACGGACTCCCGGTGCTTCGTTCATCTGTCCGAATACCATCGCCGTCTTGTCCATGACGCCGGCTTCTCTCATCTCTTTCCAGAGGTCGTTTCCTTCCCTGGAACGCTCACCTACGCCGGTGAAGATGGAGTATCCGCCGTGCTCCATGGCTACGTTGTGGATCAGCTCCTGAATGAGTACTGTCTTGCCTACTCCGGCGCCGCCGAAGAGGCCGATCTTACCGCCCTTTGAATAAGGCTCGAGAAGGTCGATGACCTTGATTCCTGTCTCAAGGATCTCAACAGACGGGCTTATCTCGTCGAAGCCCGGAGCCTTCCTGTGGATCGACATCCTTTCGGTATCTTCAGGGATAGGCTCGCCGTCATCGATAGGCTCGCCAAGCACGTTGAACATACGGCCAAGGACTCTGTCACCTACAGGCACTCTTATGGAGTCGCCGGTAGCGGTGACTTCCATGCCGCTGCTCATGCCCTCAGAACCAGAGAGCATGATGCACTTTACGGTATTGTTGCCGATGTGCTGTGCTACCTCCATGACGAGGGTCTTGCCGTTCAGCTCCACCGTAAGGGCTTCGTTGATCCTTGGCATCTGGCCTTCATCAAATTCTACGTTTATTACAGATCCCGAGACCTGCACTATACGTCCGGTCATGTCTTTCTCCTTAATGATCTAAACTATCTGCTTTTGCTCCTCAGGCTGCGCGCTCCGGAAGATATCTCTGTGATCTCCTGTGTGATCGCGTTCTGTCTGAGGTGGTTGAATTCAAGTGTGAGCTGGTCGAGCAGCTCGCTCGCGTTCTCGTTCGCGGAGTCCATAGCCATCATTCTGGCGCTCTGCTCAGATGAATAGCTGTTGACCAGCGCCGAATAAACGTATCCGACAAGATACGACTGCATTATTCTCTCGAGTACTGTCTTCACATCAGGCTCGTACTCAAACACGGTCGAAGCGTTTACATCCGTTTCAGTACCTTCCGGCACGAAATCATCCCTGTCGAAAGGAATGAGCCTGTCATGCATCGCGTTTCCGAAACTCAGGCCGCCTGAAAACTCCGTATAACATACGTACAGTCTGTCGAACAGTCCTTCATCGAAGTCATCGAGAAGCTCGCGGGTTATGTCTCTGGCCATCGCAAGGGATGGCTGATTCATCGAATGAGCAAAGTCCTCGCAGATCTGTATTCCGTGAGTCCTGAAAAATCTCCACCCGAAGTCTCCGACAATATACAGCCTGTACTCGTCGCTCTTGTCCATCAGCGCGAGCGCTTCCTTGATGACGTTCTGGTTGTAGGCTCCTGCAAGGCCTTTATCACCTGTGATTACCAGGATACCGTTACGTCCTCCTGCCACAGCCTCATCGACTGCAGCATCATAATACCTGCTGGTGATGTCGCCCTCTATGGCGAACATCCTGCGGATCTCCTTTCTCAGAAGGTCAAAGTACGGCTTTGTCTCCTCGGCTTCCTTGCGGGCGCGCCGCATCTTGGTCGAAGAGATCAGATACATGGCGTTGGTGATCTTCTGAGTGTCGCTGACGCTTTTTATTCGGTTTTTTATCTCTTTGGTCGATGGCATTTTTACGCCGCTTTATACTTTTCTTTATATTTTACGGAGATGTCTATGATCTCCTTCTTAAGATCGTCATCGAGCTTGCCTGTCTGATCGATTCGGTCGCATATATCCCTGTGATCCGACTCGAACATTTCGATTAGGCCTTCGATAAACTTTGGCACTTCCGGCGCAGGGATACCCTGCATCGTGTGAGCTAGCGCCATAACAAGAGTTATGACCTGCTCATGCTGCGATTTCGGCTTGTACTGTTTCTGTCTCAGCATGCGCATGAGGCCCTGGCCGTACTCAAGCTGCGATCTCGTCTGATCGTCGAGGTCTGAAGCGAACTGTGTGAACACTTCCATCTCGCGGTACTGGGCGAGGTCGATTCTGAGCGTACCTGCGGCCTTCTTCATCGCCTTGGTCTGAGCATCGCCTCCTACACGGGAAACTGAAAGTCCTACGTTTACGGCAGGTCTCTGGCCCGAGAAGAAGAGATCCGACTCCAGGAATATCTGGCCGTCTGTGATCGAAATGATATTTGTAGGGATGTATGCCGATACATCGCCCGCCTGCGTTTCAACAATAGGCAGAGCGGTAATTGAGCCGCCGCCTATCTCATCCGAAAGCCTTGCGGCTCTCTCGAGCAGTCTTGAATGCAGGTAGAATACGTCGCCCGGATACGCCTCACGGCCCGGCGATCTGTCGAGCAGCAGTGAAAGCGCACGGTATGCTACAGCGTGCTTTGAAAGGTCATCGTAAACGATGAGAACATCCTTGCCCTGGTGCATGAAGTATTCGCCCATCGCGCATCCGGCGTATGGTGCAATGTACTGCAGCGGAGCAGGGTCGCTCGCCGAAGCAGTTACTATTATTGTGTAGTCCAGCGCATCATGCTTCTTCAGAGTCTGCTGTATCTGTACTACCGAAGAAGTCTTCTGTCCGATGGCTACGTAGATGCAGATGCAGTCTTTGCCCTTCTGGTTGATAATGGCGTCTACTGCAATAGCTGTTTTGCCTGTCTGTCTGTCGCCGATGATCAGCTCTCTCTGTCCTCTTCCGATAGGGAACATAGAGTCGATCGAGAAAATTCCCGTCTCAAGCGGCGTATCTACAGGCTGTCTGTCAATGATAGGCGGAGCCTGAGCTTCTACAGGCATGTAGCCCGAGGCCGTGATGTCTCCGAGGCCGTCAACAGGTGAACCCAGTGAATCGACTACTCTTCCGAGGAAGCCCTCGCCTACAGGTGTTCCTGCCGTCTTGCCTGTCCTCTTGACAGAGGATCCCTGTGTGACGCTCTCATCACTGCTGAAAAGTACGCAGCCGATCGTGTCCCTGCGGATGTCCTGTACCATGCCCCTGACTCCGTCAGCGAACAGCAGGATCTCTCCGAATGTTGCATGCGGAAGACCGGCAACTGTAGCGATGCCGTCTCCGACCGTGATGACCTCTCCGACCTGCTCGGCCATGGCCTCCGGCGTCCATGTCTCGATGCTCTCCTTGAGCAGCGGGATGATGTTGCCGTTGTTTGTAGGCACCTTTACGAGAGTGTCTCTCAGCTGGCGGAACCTTCCGCCGACCGACCAGTCATATATGTCGGAACCGACCTCAAGTCTGAAGCCTCCCGGGAACGCGTCGGATTTCTCCCATTTGAGAGGAATATCTGCGTTATATTTTTTCTTTAGGAATTGTCCGAACCTCGCCTTCTGCGATTCGCTCGGCTCTGCGGCCGAGTAAATTACTGCGGTGAGGACCATTTCTTCATTACTCATTTATCTGCCTCCTCCGCAGCATCAAGGAACTGATCGAAAGCATCCGAAGCGGTCTGTTCAAGAGTGAGTTTTTCCATCGCGTCGGTGACCATTCCTGTGATCTCCTTCTGCGCGGATTCGATGATCTCGTTCTTCTCTCTTTCTGCCTCGCCGCGGGCATCCGAAATGATCTTCTCGGCTTCGCCGCGGGCTGCCGCAAGTCTCCGTTCTCTTTCTGCTTCGATTTCCTTGCTCATCCTGTTCTTCTCAGTCCTGACTTCCTCGTCGAACTCTTTCTCTTTCTTCTCATAGGAAGCCTTGCTGTTCTCGGCATCAGCCAGAGCCTGCTCAGCTCTGCTGTCCATGTCAGCATAATGAGCCTCTCTTCCGTCCATGAAATCCTTCACAGGCTTATAGAGAAGTATGTAAAGGGCTCCGAAGAGTATGGTGAAGTTGAACAGGTGCAGCAGTATTTGCTGCCAATCTATATTAAGTGGTACTCCTGTCATCTGATTACTCCCTGTCTGTCAAATGTACCGGTCTGCTGACGCATCCGCTAAAGAACGAATATGATCAGGATAACCGTGAGCAGTGCGTAGATGACTACTGTCTCTATGAATACGAGACCGAGCATGAAGCTTGTACGGATCTTGCCGTCTGCTTCCGGCTGCCTTGAAATACCTTCCGAAGTCTTGGCACCGATAATACCCATTCCGATGCCGCCTCCGCATGCAGCGAGTCCGATAGCGATTCCTGCAGCTATGGCTTTGAGACCTGTAGTGGTAGCGGCAGCAGCAACTGCTGCGTCACCGGCAGCTGCGGCATCGCCGCTGTCAGCGAATACTGCGGCCGTCAGGATCATCATCATGGCGGCAGCGACCATTGCGAGCACGATTGCCATTCTTCTCAGTTTCTTTGCATTGAGGTTAAGCATTTTAGTTTCTCCTTTTAAAAAAGTGTTATTGATATCTCTGTTAAGCAGTTTGTTCCTTTACTACAGTCTTGCGCTTTTTTCCGCGTCGCTTCTCTTTTGGCGGTTTCACGACTTTTTCGGATACTTCTCCGTAGAAGAGTGATGTCAGCATGGTAAGTACGTATGCCTGGATCAGTGCGTGGAGCAGTGTAAACAGTACTCCTACTATGACCGGCACAACGTAGCTCATTGCCGTGTAGTAATAGACGAGCTCGGTGACCAGCGCTCCCGAAATCAGGGCTCCGAAAAGTCGGAAGCTGAGTGAAAGCGGAAGCGAGAAGTCCTTGAGTGTCTTGCCGATGCCCTTGACTCCGTTGCCGACGATTCCTCCTGACATGATCACAAGATATGACAGGCAGCCCATCATGATGGCTCCGTTTACATCAGCCATCGGTGCCGGAAGTGATATCGGGTGGCCTCCCGTGGTCATCACCTGAACACCCAGGAGCTCAAACAGCGTGCCTGTAAAGATGTATGAACCGGCCGCAAATATGTACGCTCCCAGAAAGCCGTTGATATGTGAATTGCTCTTCGCCATTCCGTCAAAGATGCCGACAACAGTCTCAAGCACGAGCTGGAACTTTCCCGGTACCAGCTTAAAGCGCGGTATCACGAAGATCCTGCATATAAGTGCAAAGATGATCATGATGCCCGACACAATAAAACCTGAAATCAGTGCCGGATTAACATCTTTGAGTCCGAACAGGCTGACCTTGTTGACGTCGTGCATTACGGCGTCTCGCATAATGGTCTGAATGGACTCTTCTTCTCCTCCCCCGCCGCCGGTAAGTATGGATCCAACCATGAATACCAGCGCGATGGCTGAGAAGAACAGTATTGCTTTTTTACGCTCTTGTTTAGTCATAAGCGTATACTCCTTTAACAATGCCATCTCTCCTGACCGTTATGATCAGTTGCGATGGCAGCTTTCCTAACTGAATAATTTTACCACTTTGCGAACATGTTTCAACCCCTGTATAAAAAAAGGCCTTGTCCGTCGGCAAGGTCTCTGTATCATTCAGCGTAATGAAACGTGCTGTATTGTTCATTTACATCATCCTTCACTTTCAACATAATCACCCGTATCTATGTTGCGGATTCGGTATGCTGATTGACGGGATGCGATGTGTTTTAACTGATATGCGTCAGTTCATCTTCCGCGGCAGCTCGTATCTCCTCCATCACCGAAAGCTGTTTTTCTACACTTTCAGCGTTATCACGTACCTGTATGTCCGCATTGCCCGCTTCATCAAACCTGATCATGGTGCAGGGCACAAGAATAGGTTCAATGAAAAAGAAAGCTCCCACGCCTGCAATTATGATTCCTTCAGGGTGTCTGCATACATAACTTTTCAGCTTCCCCGGCTGTGAAAAAAACCTTACATGGCGAAGCTGTCCCGAGGCATCATAGAATGACCTTTTTACATCAGGGTCGTCCACCAGCAAAGCCCCATCAAGAATATGTCCGTTTATCTTTATATCCTTCATCTTTTCCTTTTTAGCGTATATCAGCAGTCCGAACAGCAATGATCCTTATGTATAAAACCTTTGTGATAATAGCAAAACATTTAGTCATATTCAATGTTTTGCATTTATTATCTTATGTTTTTACATTGTAAACCAAATGTATTGCTTTGAACTATCATTTATATAAAGAACTATCATCAGAACCAGGTAAGCAATATGAGAAAAAGGGTTGACGACAGCATGTACAATATCGGGTCAAATATCCGCACCGCGCGTGTGCGGGCCGATTTGACACAGGAGAAAATGTCGGAAATGATTGGTGTTACCCCTCAGTATTTATCTGATCTTGAGAGAGGGCTTGTCGGCACATCTATATCTACGCTGATAAGAATCTGTACTGAGCTCAACGTAAGCTCAGACTTCATACTGTTTGGCAACAGCCGCTTTACAGATACACCCAACTCAACACTTATAGAAAAAATCCAGCGCCTTCCGAAAAACAAGGCAGAGATGGCGGAAAGGAATCTCGATCTCTTTTTAGAGGCAATGGATATGGATCCCGATCAACGTACCGGCAAATAGATTTTTCAAAGTGCTTTTGAGGACTCCCGCCTCGGGACCTGCCGGCGCGATAAAAAATAAAAACAGGACGGTGCTTTCGCACCGCCCTTTTGCAGCTTTTATATTTTTCTGAATTAAACGAGTTCCAAAAATACTACTTCTGCATTGTCTCCCTGCCTAGGTCCCAGCTTGAGGATACGTGTGTATCCGCCGTTTCTGTTCTCATAGCCCGGAGCGATCTCATCGAAGAGTTTAGTCACAACGTCTTCATCAAACAGATACTCGAGGCACTGTCTTCTTGCGTGAAGGTCGCCCTTCTTTGCAATTGTGATCAGCTTCTCAGCCTGACGGCCTGCTTCCTTAGCTCTCATATCTGTTGTTGTGATTCTGCCTTCTCTGAAAAGATCGGTTACCAGGTTTCTCAGCATGGATTTTCTGTGTGCAGTATTTCTGCCCAGCTTCTTATAACCTTTCATTGATGGCTCCTTTCAAATTACTCTTCTTCGCTCGGCTTGAGTGAAAGCCCCAGCTCAGCGAGTTTGTTTTTAACTTCTACCAGCGACTTCATTCCGAGGTTTCTGACCTTCATCATGTCTTCCTCAGTCTTCTGTGTGAGCTCCTCAACTGTATTGATGGATGCTCTCTTGAGGCAGTTGAATGAACGTACGGACAGTTCCAGTTCTTCGATTGCCATGACGAGTGCCTTCTCCTTGCGGTCCTCGTCCTTCTCAATCATAAACTTCATGTCGCTGACTTCAGCACCAAGTCCGATGAACAGATCGAGGTGCTCCTGGATGATCTTTGCTCCGATCGAAACGCCTTCTTCAGGTGCGATCGAACCATCAGTCCATATCTCCAGTACGAGTCTGTCATAGTCTGTTTTCTGACCGACTCTTGTGTTTTCAACCGTAAAGTTGACCTTTATAACCGGTGTGAAGATCGAGTCAACAGGGATAACCGCGATCGGTGTCTCCGGGGTCTTGTTCTCTTCTGCAGGAACATAGCCCTTACCTGTTGCGATGTTCATCTCCATTACCAGCGTAGCATTGTCTGCCAGTGTGGCAATGTGGAGGTCGGGATTGTAGATCTCTGTATCTGAATCTACGAGGATGTCTCTGGCTGTGACTTCGCACGGACCAACGGCATTGATGATCGCTCTTCTGTCGTCATCTCCGTCGACCCTTACTGCGAGTCTCTTAAGGTTAAGGATGATCTCAGTTACATCTTCCTTAACACCAGGAATAGTCGAGAATTCGTGGAGAATCCCGTCGATCTTTACGCTTGTGATTGCCGCACCCGGAAGGGAACTGAGCAAAACTCTTCTCATGCAGTTGCCGAGAGTTGTGCCGTATCCTCTCTCAAGAGGTTCGATCACGAATTTGCCATAACGACCGTTTTCATCAACTTCTTTGGTAATAGTTGGTTTAATAATCTCGATCATAGTCTTCCCCCTGGATATTCAATTAAACGACTGCTTTTTCGCCGGATCATCCGGCTTCAAGCTACTATCTTGAATAGAACTCTACGATGTAGTGCTCTTCGATAGGAAGGTCAACGTCGGCTCTCTCAGGAGTTCTGATGATCTTTCCTTCGAACTTATCAAGATTAAGGTCGATCCAGGCAGGTGTTGTGATGATCATTTCCTTAAGCTCATTGAACTTAGGGGATGACTGCGACTTAGCCTTAACGGATACAACATCGCCAGCCTTAAGCTCCATTGAAGGGATGTCTGCCTTCTTGCCGTTTACCAGGAAGTGACCGTGGTTGACAAGCTGACGAGCTTCTCTTCTTGTTGCTGCGAATCCCATTCTGAATACAACATTGTCCAGTCTGCTCTCGAGCATGATGAGGAGGTTCTCACCGGCTCCGCCTTTTCTCTTCGAAGCCTTGTCGAACAGGTTGCGGAACTGAGTCTCGCTGAGTCCGTAAGTGAATCTTACTTTCTGCTTCTCATTCAGCTGGATACCGTATTCGCTCTTTTTACGGCGTCTTACTGCGCCATGTCTTTTCGATTTTTTATTAACACCCAGGTACTGTGGCTCGATACCAAGAGCTCTTGCTCTCTTCAGTACAGGTCCTCTATCTCTTGACATATATTCTGCTCCTCCTTCCCGATTAGACTCTTCTCTTCTTAGGCGGTCTGCAACCATTGTGAGGAATCGGTGTGATGTCCTTGATCATGGTTACCTTGAGTCCTGCAGTCTCGAGTGCTCTTACTGCGGAATCTCTGCCCGAGCCAGGTCCCTTTACGTAGACTTCTACTGTCTTGAGACCGTGTTCCATAGCCGCCTTAGCTGCTACTGTAGCTGCCTCTGCTGCTGCGAACGGAGTGCTCTTACGGGAGCCTCTGAATCCGTTTGAACCAGCGCTGGACCAGCTAAGTGCGTTTCCGTCCATGTCGGTCAGTGTGATCAGCGTATTGTTGAAGGTGGACTGGATATGAGCCTGGCCACGTTCAACGTTCTTACGTTCTCTCTTCTTTTTACGTACTGTCTTCTTAACAGCTGCCATAACTTATACCTCCTTCCCCTTATCTCTTCTTTCCGGCAAGACGCTTCGGGCCCTTACGTGTCCTTGCGTTTGTCTTAGTCTTCTGACCCCTTACAGGGAGTCCTCTTCTGTGTCTGATACCTCTGTAAGATCCGATCTCCATGAGTCTCTTGATGTTAAGCGAAACCTCTCTTCTGAGGTCACCCTCTACCATGTAGTCAGCATCGATGACTCTTCTGATCTTACCGGCGTCTTCTTCTGTCAGATCTCTGACTCTGATGTCAGGATCAACTCCCGCTTTAGCGAGAATCTCTCTTGATGTTGCGAGACCGATTCCATAGATATATGTAAGACCGTATTCGATCCTCTTATCTCTTGGCAGGTCTACTCCGGCAATTCTTGCCATGTTTTTCCTCCTTTCCCATCTTCCGTCACCTTTTCCGGGGGTGATATAGACGGGTGTTCCAAGTTTTTTAAAGCGATTTCATCCGGGAACCCGGTTCTCCCGGCGCTTAAATAGCATCATCTGTCAACGTGTGAATACCCAAGGCATAATACTCCCTTGGGTTACACGCGAACGATTTATAATAACATTTTTGAAATGTTTTTTATTGTTCTTTTTGATATACTTTCCGCGATTATCCCTGGCGCTGCTTATGCTTTGGATTCTCGCAGATAACCATTACACGACCGTGTCTCTTGATGATTTTGCACTTGTCGCACATAGGCTTTACAGATGCACGTACTTTCATTGTTTTTCCTCCATGTATTATCGCAGGTGTCTGCCCCGGGAAGTAAAGCTGCTGCTTTACTTCTCGCGCCAGGTAATCCTGCCTCTTGTAAGGTCGTAAGGCGACAGTTCGACTTTAACTCTGTCACCCGGCAGAATACGAATGTAGTTCATTCTGATCTTGCCGGAGATGTGAGCGAGTATCTCGAAGTCGTTATCAAGCTTCACCTTGAACATTGCGTTCGGCTGCGCATCAATAACGGTGCCCATTGCTTCTATAGTGTTGCTTTTTGCCATTACGTTCCTCCTATTGCAGAGTTAAGATCTCAGGTTCTCCGTCGGTAACCAATATAGTGTTTTCATAGTGGGCAGACTTTTTGCCGTCCACCATCACTACTGTCCAGTCATTTCCCAGAACCCTTACTTCGTAAGTGCCGAGGGCCAGCATTGGCTCGATGGCGAGAGTCATTCCTCTCTCTATCTTTGCGCCCTTGCCCGGCTTTCCGTAGTTAGGGATGTATGGGTCCTCGTGAAGCTTGGTACCTGTTCCGTGTCCGGTGTAGTCCCTTATGACACCCATCCCGAAGCTTTCGGCATACTTCTGGACCGCATGCCCGATGTCTCCGATTCTGTAGCCCTCCATGGCATACTTGATGCCTTCGAAGAAGCTCTGCTTTGTGACATCTATGAGTTTCTGATCTTCAGCGCTTATCTTTCCGACAGGATATGTGCGTGCTGCATCGCTGTTGTAGCCTTTGCATGTGGCGCCCACATCCACGCTTACGATATCGCCTTCCTTGAGTATTCTTGATGCGTTTGGTATGCCGTGGATCACTTCTTCATTGACAGACACGCAGGCTGCGGCGGGAAATCCGCCATAGCCTTTGAATGTCGGTGTCATGCCATGTCCGGTGATCCTTTTCTCAACGAAGTCATTTACATCCTTCGTCGAGATCCCCGGTCTGACGAATTCTGCAAGATCATGAAGCAGTTCTGCAGTGACCTTGCATGGTTCTCTCATAAGTTCGATCTCGCGTTTAGACTTGATTATTATCATGTCCTGATTACTCTCCGATCTCCGCAACTATTTCTGCGAACACCTCTTCAGGATCCTTCTCTGCGTTGAAGTTTCTGAGAGTTCCTGCGTTCTTGTAATAATCGATCAGCGGAGCTGTAGATTCTTCGTATACTTCGATTCTCTTCTCAGCAGTTTCTCTTGTGTCATCCTTGCGCTGTTCGAGCTCGCCGCCGCACTTGTCACATACTCCCTCAACCTTTGGCGGGAAGTTCTTGATGTGATAGCTTGCGCCGCATGCCTTGCACAGTCTTCTGCCGGTCAGTCTCTCCATAAGAGTTTCATAACCGACTTCGAAGTTGATGACTGCATCGAGTTTCTGTCCGTTCTTCTCGAGCATCCTGTCGAATGCTTCAGCCTGAGCGATCGTTCTCGGGAAGCCGTCGAGCAGATATCCGTTAGCACAGTCGTCCTGCAGCAGTCTGTCGGCCACGAGGTCGACTACCAGCTCGTCAGGTACGAGTCTTCCGGAATTCGTATACTCCTGAGCTTTCTTTCCGAGTTCAGTACCCTCTTTGATGTTCTTGCGGAAGATGTCTCCCGTAGAAATCTGTGGAATACCATACTTCTCAACCAATCTTACTGCCTGAGTGCCTTTGCCTGCACCCGGAGGTCCCAGTAATACTGCTCTCATATCTTCCTCCTATAATTACTTAATTACTTAAGGAATCCCTGATAATTTCTCATCAGCATCTGATTCTCGAGCTGCTGTACTATATCGAGCGCAACACCTACCATGATCAGCAGTGATGTTCCTCCGAAGCTGAAGTTGAACGGTGTGAACACACTTACGATCGTCGGGATCGTTGCGACAGCTGCCAGGAAGAGTCCTCCTGCGAAGCACAGTCTGCTCATGATCTTTGACAGATATTCTACGGTTGCGACTCCCGGTCTGATACCAGGAATGAATCCGCCGTTCTGTCTCATGTTGTCAGCAACATCTGTCGGATTAAACATGATAGCCGTGTAGAAATATGTGAAGAACATTGTAAGTACAATATTCAGTCCGGCATATACCCACACGCCCGGGTTACCCGATGGTGACAGATACTTCGTAACGAAATCCGTGAATCCGGAGTTCGGGAAGAAGTATGTGATTGTCAGCGGGAACTGAAGCAGCGAGATCGAGAAGATGATAGGGATAACGCCTGCCTGATTCACCTTCATAGGAATGTGAGTCGACTGGCCTCCGTACATCTTGCGTCCGACAACGCGCTTCGCGTATTGTACCGGGATCTTTCTCACTCCCTCCTGCATCTCAATGATGACCATTGTGATCAGCACTGCTACGATGAGGAGCGCTATGACTGCTACCACCGATACTGCTCCGTCTCTGACCTGGGTTATAACGCCTCTGACAGCGGACGGAAGTCTGGCAACGATACCGCCGAAAATCAGCATCGAGATACCGTTTCCGATTCCGTACTCGTTGATCTGCTCACCGAGCCACATCAGGAATGCTGTACCCGCGGTCAGAACGATGATGATGGTGATCATGTTGAATGCGCTCTTGTCGACGATCGCTCTTCTGAAGAGACCGACCGTAAGACCTATCGCCTGGATAAGTCCGAGCACTACAGTCATATACCTCGTGATCGTGGCCATTTTTTTACGGCCTTCCGTTCCCTCTTTGGCGAGACGCTCAAAGTACGGGAACGCGATCGTCAGCAGCTGCACGATGATCGATGCAGTAATGTAAGGGGTGATACTCAGAGCAAATATTGTGAAGTTACTGAATGCACCACCCGAGAACAGGTCGAAGAGATCGAGAAGTCCCGTCTCTCCCGAAAACATCTGCGCAAGATACTCTCTGTCGATACCCGGAACCGGAATGTTGGATCCGATTCTGAATACCAGCAGCATCAGAAGCGTGAAGATTATCTTGGATCTAATCTCCGGTATTTTCCATGCTTTAGAGAATGTCTTCACAAGTTCCATTAGATGACCTCTGCCTTTCCGCCTGCCTTTTCGATCTTTTCGACAGCGCTCTTGCTGAACTTCTCAGCCTTAACTGTGAGCTTCTTGCTGAGTTCACCGTTGCCGAGGACCTTGAGTCCGTCCAGCTGCTTTCCGACAAGACCTGCTGCGAGCAGTACGCCCAGATCTACCTCTGTACCGTCTTCGAATCTGTTGAGATCCTTAACGTTGACTTCGGCATATTCCTTAGCCCATTTGTTGTTGAAGCCTCTCTTAGGGAGTCTTCTGTAGAGTGGCATCTGGCCACCCTCGAAGCCGAGTCTTACTCCGCCGCCGCTTCTGGAGTTCTGACCGTTCATACCTCTGCCGGCAGTTGTTCCCTGTCCGGTACCCTGGCCGCGGCCGATCCTCTTAGGAGCCTTTGTGGAGCCTTCCGGCTTTTTAAGTTCATGAATTCTCATGGCCTTTGCCCTCCTTACAGTTCTTCTACTTTCAGCAGATGGGAGACCTTGTTGATTGCGCCTCTTGTTGCCGGGGAATCCTCGAGCTCTACCGAGTGATTGAGCTTCCTCAGTCCGAGTGCCTCAACTGTCTTCTTCTGCCTAGGCTGACAAGCGATAGGGCTCTTGACCAGTGTGATTCTCAGTTTTGCCATTTCCCTTGCCTCCTATCCGATTATTTCTTCCGGTGTCTTACCACGGCGCTTAGCAACTTCCTCAACGGTTGTCAGGTTCTTAAGACCTTCCATTGTTGCTCTGGCCATGTTGCCGGTGTTGCTTGTTCCGAGCGACTTAGCTCTTACGTCCTTGATTCCTGCTGCTTCGAGTACTGTACGTACGGATGAACCGGCGATAACGCCTGTACCCTTTGCGGAAGGCATGATGAGGACCTTGCCCGCTCCGAACTCACCAACAGTCTCATGAGGAACTGTAGTTCCTACTGTCGGTACATATATCATTTTCTTCTTTGCATCTTCTGTAGCTTTTCTTACAGCTTCAGGGATCTCGATAGCTTTGCCGAGACCCATGCCTACGTGGCCTTCGCCGTCGCCGACAACTACTGTGACGGAGAATCTCATGTTTCTTCCGCCCTTAACTGTCTTGGCAACACGTCTGATGTCCACGATCTCTTCCGTAAGCTCCAGCTTGGATGCGTCTACCTTAGTCTGCATTTACGTATCCTCCCTTAGAAATCCAATCCGGCTTCACGTGCAGCATCAGCGAGTTCCTTGACTCTGCCGTGGAAAAGATATCCGCCTCTGTCGAAGCATACTTCCTTGATGCCCTTTTCTGTAGCCTTTTCTGCGATAGCTTTGCCGACCTTAGCAGCAGCTTCCTTGTTGCCGCCGTAGCCGATTTCTTTCTTGAGATCCTTGTCGAGCGACGAAGCGCTGACGAGAGTCTTTCCGTTAACATCATCGATGATCTGAACCGAGATGTTGGCGTTTGATCTGAACACGCACATTCTAGGCTTCTCAGGAGTTCCGAAAACGTGCTTGCGGACTCTTGCATGTCTCTTAAGTCTTCTGTCATTTCTGCTCTTATCTGCCATTTTCTTTCCTCCTTTCCTATGCTGCTCCGCTCTTGCCTTCCTTCTTGTGGACGACCTCACCATCATAGAGGATTCCCTTGCCCTTGTAAGGTTCAGGTTCTCTCCATGCTCTGATGTTTGCTGCGTAGTTGCCTACGAGAGCCTTGTCGATTCCCTTGATAAGGATTGTGTTAGCATCCGGAGTCTCTGTGGTGATACCTTCAGGATCTTCGAGCTCGATCGGGTGCGAATATCCGAGCTTCAGAACGAGCTTTTTGCCCTGCTTTGCTGCGGAGTATCCAACTCCTACGATCTGCAGCTTCTTCTCGAATCCCTTTGTAACTCCCGTGATCATGTTGTCGATGAGAGTTCTTGCCAGACCGTGCTGCGATCTGTTTTCTCTTCCGTCGTCTGCTCTCTCAACTTTGAGAGTTCCGTCTTCGATAGTGACCTTCATGCCGCTTCCGATCTTTGTCGAGAGCTCGCCCTTAGGTCCCTTGACCTTAACGACGTTTCCATCTTCTACCGTTACCTCTACGCCGGCAGGGATGGTGATTGGCTTAATACCGATTCTTGACATTGTGTCTACCTCCTACCAAACGTAACAAATAACTTCGCCGCCTACTCCGAGCTTGCGGGCTTCCTTATCGGTAATGATACCTTTGGAAGTGGACAGAATAGCGATTCCGAGTCCTCCGAGGACCTTTGGTACTCTGTCAGCCTTAGCATAGACTCTGAGTCCTGGCTTTGAGATTTTCTTGATTCCGATGATCGTCTTCTCACGGTTTGGGCCGTACTTAAGATCGATCTTGATTGTACCCTGAGCATTGTCAGAAACAACTTCATAGCCGCCGATGAATCCCTCGTTGAGGAGGATCTCCGCGATAGCCTTCTTCATCTTCGAAGCCGGAACATCTACGGATGGGTGACCTGCAGTGTTTGCATTCCTGATTCTGGTCAGCATATCTGCGATTGGGTCTGTCATTGACATAACAGTTAGTTCTCCTTTCTTAACGTGGTTCCCCGCACTTTCTTCCTTAATATATATATGTACGGGGCCTGCGAAAATAATAGCTTTCGTTTATTACCAGCTTGCCTTCTTGACACCAGGGATCTCGCCCTTGTATGCAAGCTCTCTGAAGCAGATACGGCAAATGCCATACTTCTTGAGTACGGAGTGCGGTCTTCCGCAAACCTTACATCTTGTATAAGCCCTTGTTGAATACTTAGGCTTTCTTGTCTGCTTAACCTTCAGTGAAGTCTTTGCCATGTGTCCCTCCTATACTAGTTAGCACTCTTCTCAAACGGCATTCCCATGAGCTCGAGCAGAGCCTGAGCTTCTTCGTCAGTCTTCGCTGTTGTTGTGAAGACGATGTTCATGCCCTTGATAGTGTCAACGTCATCGTACACGATCTCAGGGAATATGAGCTGCTCCTTGAGACCCATGGAGTAATTTCCTCTGCCGTCAAACGAGTTTCTGCTGAGGCCCTTGAAGTCTCTTACTCTCGGGAGAGAGATGTTGAACAGCTTGTCGGCAAATGTGTACATTCTGTCGCCTCTGAGGGTGACCTTAGCTCCGACCGGCATTCCTTCTCTGACCTTGAAGTTAGCGATGGACTTTCTTGCCTTTGTGACAACCGGTCTCTGACCGGAGATAAGAGCGATCTCCTTTACAGCGCTCTCGAGCACCTTAGCGTTGTCCTTTGCCTCGCTGAGTCCCATGTTGATGGTGATCTTAGTCAGTTTAGGAACTTCCATAGGGTTGGAGTAGCCGAATCTGTCCTGCATGGCTTTGAAAACTTCGTTTTTATACTTGTTCTTAAGTCTGATTTCCACGATTGCTCCTCCTTTCCTAGTCGATAGTCTTTCCAGTCTTCTTCGAGACTCTTACTTTCTTTCCATCCTCGATCTTGTATCCGATTCTTGTGGCTGTCTTAGCGTCCTTGTCATAGAACATGACGTTGGATGCGTCGATAGGGCCTTCCATGTGCTTGATTTCGGATCCGGATGTTCTGGTTGCCTTAGCGTGCTTTGTCTGCATGTTTACGCCTTCGACTACCACTTTGTTTTTCTTAGGGATCGTTCTGAGGACCTGGCCAGTCTTGCCCTTGTCCTTACCTGCGATCACTACTACCATATCGTCTTTCTTGATCTGCATCACTCGCACCTCCTACAGTACTTCCGGTGCCAATGACACGATCTTCATGAAACCGCAGTCTCTCAGCTCTCTAGCGACAGGTCCGAAGATACGTGTACCTACCGGTGTCTTGTCGTTCTTGTCCTTGATGATGACTGCCGCGTTCTGATCGAACTTAACGTATGAACCGTCAGTTCTTCTTGTGCCGCGCTTGGTCCTTACAACTACTGCCTTAACTACATCACCTTTCTTAACGGCTCCGCCAGGAGTAGCATCCTTAACAGTGCATACGATGATGTCACCGATGTTTGCATACTTACGGCCTGTGCCTCCGAGAACTCTGATGCAGAGCAGCTCTTTAGCTCCGGAATTGTCGGCAACTCTTAGTCTACTTTCTGTCTGTATCATAATCCGCTGCCTCCTTACTTAGCTTTCTCAACGATCTTGACAAGTCTCCATCTCTTGTCCTTGGACAGAGGTCTTGTCTCCATGATCAGAACTTTATCGCCGATACCGCAGATATTCTCTTCGTCATGAGCCTTGAACTTAACTGTTCTCTTGACTCCCTTTCCGTAGAGAGGGTGTCTGACGATCTCTTCTGTAGCAACTACGATAGTCTTGTCCATCTTATCGCTTGTTACGATTCCGACTCTCGTCTTTCTTCTATTTCTTTCCATTAGTCAGAACTCCTCCTTTCTACGCGTTTCTGCCCTGCTCGACCTCTCTCATGATGGTCTTCACTCTGGCGATGTCTCTTCTAACTTCTCTCATTCTTACAGGGTTCTCCAGCTGTCCTGTAACGTGCTGGAATCTCAGGTTGAAGAGCTCCTGCTTCATTCTTTCGAGTTCAGCAGTTCTTTCCTGATCTGTCATCTTTCTGATTTTATTCAGGTCCATTACTGCGCTCCTCCTTCCTGACCCTTAACGACGAATTTGCACTTGATCGGCAGCTTGTGAGCAGCAAGTCTCATAGCTTCTCTTGCCTGTGCTTCCGATACTCCGTCGATTTCGAACATAACTCTGCCCGGTTTTACTACAGCTACCCAGTACTCAGGAGCTCCCTTTCCGGATCCCATACGTACTCCGATAGGCTTCTTACTTACCGGCTTATGCGGGAAGATCTTGATGTAAACCTTACCGCCTCTTTTGATGGATCTTGTCATTGCTACACGGGCAGCCTCGATCTGATTGGAATCGATCCAGCCGCGTCCGTCAGCCATGAGTCCATATGAACCGTATGCTACCGCATTGCCCTTAGTTGCAATGCCCTTCATTCTGCCACGGTGTTGTTTTCTACGCTTAACACGTTTTGGCATTAACATGGCGAGTTTCTCCTTTCCTTAATACTATGCTTCTGTCTCCTGTGCTGCTTCTGCCTGTGGCTCAGCTGCTGGAGCAGGAGCCGCCTTAGGTGCCTTGCGAACTCTTGTAGTTGCAGGCTTTACCTCAGGCTTAGCCTCGCGGCCGTCAAATCTTCTTCCGTCTCTTCTGCCTTCGCGACCGGCAGCTCTTCTGTCCTTACGGTCATTGCGTCTGCCCTTCTTGTCTCTTCTCTCTTCAGCTTTTGGTACGGAATCCTTGAGGCCCTTGTCGAGAATCTCGCCGTGGTTGATCCAGACCTTTACGCCAATCTTGCCGTAAGTCGTGTCAGCCTCAGCGAATCCATAATCGATATCCGCTCTCAGTGTGTGCAGAGGCACATTTCCTTCACTGTACTTTTCGCTTCTTGCGATCTCGGCACCGCCGAGTCTGCCGGAGCAGACGATCTTGATGCCCTTGGCACCGGCCTTCATTGTACGGCCGATAGGCTGCTTCATAGCTCTTCTGAACGAAGTTCTTCTCTCGAGAGACTGAGCTACGCTCTCAGCTGTGAGCTGTGCGTCGAGTTCTGTTCTTCTGACTTCCTCGATGCTGACGTCTACCTTCTTGCCTGTCATCTTAACGAGTGCCTTCTTGAACTCGTCGATTCCTTCGCCGGATCTTCCGATGACCATACCAGGTCTTGCGCACATAACGATGACCTTGACCTCATCAGCGCCCTTACGCTCGATGACTGTGTTGGATACGCCTGCGTTGTACAGTTTCTTCTTTACGAATGCTCTGATCTGATTGTCTTCTACCAGGAGATCCGCGAAGTTTGTCTTGTCAGCATACCACTTGGAGCTCCAGTCCTTGTTTACGCCAACACGCATTCCATGTGGATTAACTTTCTGTCCCATTAGCGAACCTCCTCCTTCTCAGCTTCTTTTACCGCTTTTACAGGTGCTTCCTTTTCCTTAAGAGTAACGTAGATGTTGCTTGTTCTCTTGAGGATCATTCCCGCTCTTCCCTGTGCGCCCGGTCTCCAGCGCTTCATTGTAGGTCCCTGATTTGCGTTGATCTCTGCTACGTAGAGTTCATCAGGGTTCATGTCGTGATTGTTCTCAGCATTTGCTGCTGCGGACTTTACAACCTTCTCGATAAGTTCGGATCCCTTGCCAGGAGTGAACTTGAGAATTGTAAGTGCTTCATTCAGGTCCTTACCTCTTACCAGATCAGCAACAGGTTTGAGCTTGCTTGAAGACATTCTTACATACTTGGCTACTGCTTTAGCTTCCATAGTATAGCTTCTCCTTTCTGTTACTTACTGTCTTAGAGCTTTCTGTCACCGGAGTGACCCTTGAATGTTCTGGTCGGAGCAAACTCGCCGAGCTTGTGTCCAACCATATCCTCAGTGATGTATACAGGCACATGCTTGCGTCCGTCATGAACTGCGATCGTGTGTCCGATCATCTGAGGGAAAATAGTCGATGATCTTGACCATGTCTTGAGTACGGTCTTTTCATTGGCTGCGTTCAGAGCTTCTACTCTCTCAAGAAGCTTCTTATTTACGAACGGGCCTTTCTTAAGCGATCTTCCCATTAATTTGCTCCTCTCTATCTGCCGTTTCTTCTCTTAACAATGTACTTGTTAGAGTCTTTGTTCTTCTTACGTGTCTTGTAACCGAGTGTCGGCTTGCCCCATGGTGTGACAGGACCCTTACGTCCGATTGGAGCTCTTCCTTCACCACCGCCGTGTGGGTGATCGTTAGGGTTCATAACAGAACCTCTTACTGTAGGTCTCCAACCCATGTGTCTCTTGCGGCCTGCTTTACCGATCTGGATGTTGCCGTGATCGATGTTGCCGACTTCGCCGATTGTGGCTCTGCAGTCCATCCTTACCATTCTTACTTCGCCGGAAGGAAGTCTTACCTGTGCGTAATCTCCTTCTTTAGCCATCAGCTGAGCACCGTTGCCGGCTGCTCTTACCAGCTGTCCGCCCTTGCCCGGCTTGAGCTCGATGTTGTGGATGATTGTTCCGAGAGGAATGTTTGCGATCGGAAGTGCGTTGCCCGGCTTGATATCTGCGTTCGGACCGGATTCAACTACGTCTCCGACTTTCAGCTTGTTAGGAGCGATGATGTAGCTCTTAACGCCGTCTGCATAAACGATGAGTGCGATGTTAGCTGTTCTGTTAGGATCGTACTCGATTGTCTTTACTGTTGCAGGAATGTCGTCCTTCGTTCTCTTGAAGTCGATGATCCTGTATTTAGGTCTGTATCCGCCGCCTCTGTGTCTGACGGTGATCTTGCCTCTTACGTTTCTTCCCGAGTGCTTCTTAAGGGTGACGGTAAGAGACTTTTCCGGCTTGTCGGTTGTGATCTCCTCGAATGTGGAGACTGTCATGCCTCTCAGGCCCGGAGTCGTTGGTTTATATTTTCTGATTCCCATTTCCTACTGCCTCCTTAATTACATGTCTGAGAAGAGCTCGATTTCCTTGCTGTCAGGAGTGAGCGTTACGATTGCCTTCTTATATGAAGAAGTTGTTCCGAAGTTTCTTCCCAGTCTCTTTCTCTTGCCGCTTACGTTCGTGATGTTGACCTTGGCTACGTCTACGCCGAAGATCTCCTCGATAGCCTTGCGAACCTCTGTCTTGTTGGCTTCTTTTGCTACCTTGAACGCGTATTTCTTCTCAGCTGCCATATCCATACTGTTTTCAGTGATGATAGGTCTGAGGATGACATCGTATCCGGTCTTCATTATGCGTATACCTCCTCGATCTTCTTGGCTGCTGCCTCAGTGAGCACGAGTGTATAGTGATTAACGATCTCATATACGTTCATTGTGCTTACCAGTGCTGTTCTGACGCCAGGGATGTTGTGAGCGGATCTGACTACGTTGTCGTCCTTCTCGTCCATGACGATCAGTGCCTTCTTGTCTGCCTTGATGTTGGCGAGAACCTTTACCATTTCCTTGGTCTTAGGCTCTGTGAACTTGAACTCGTCTACTACGATCAGCTCGTTGCCGGCAACCTTTGCGGAGAGAGCCGACTTGAGAGCGAGTCTCTTGAGCTTCTTGTTGAGTGAGTATCTGTAGCTTCTTGGCTTTGGTGCGAATACAACTCCGCCGCCGACCTGTGATGGGTCTGTTGAGCTTCCCTGTCTGTGACGTCCTGTTCCCTTCTGTCTGAAAGGCTTGCGTCCGCCTCCTCTGACCTCTGCTCTAGTCTTTGCGGACTGGGTGCCCTGTCTCTGGTTTGCCAGATAATTCTTGACTACGGCCTGAACTGCGAATTCATTAGGCTCGATTCCGAAGATCTCGTCGGAAAGAGTGATGTCTCCAACCTTCTTGCCTTCAACGTTGATTACGTCTACTTTTGCCATTTTCAGTTCCTCCTTTCCGCTTATTTATCCTGACCCTTGACCGCCGGTCTGATTCTGAGGAGTCCGCCCTTCTTTCCCGGAACGGCGCCCTTGATCATCATGATGTTGCGGTCATCGAGCTTCTTTACGAGTACTACGTTCTGAACTGTGACTTTGTCTCTTCCCATTCTTCCAGGAGCTTTGTTGCCCTTGAAGACTCTTGAAGGATAAGTACCAGCTGCGAGAGCTCCTGCGAGTCTCTTGTGCTTTGAACCGTGGGTCATAGGTCCTCTGCGGTGGCCGTGTCTCTTGATGTTACCCTGTGTTCCTTTACCCTTGGAAGTTCCGGTAACGTCGAGCTTCATGCCTTCTTCGAAGTCCGCTACTGTGATAACCTGACCTACTTCGTAAGCTTCTCCCTCGCCCGGCTTGAACTCAGCGAGGTGCTTCTTTGTGTCAACGCCTGCCTTAGCGAAGTGTCCGCTCATTGGCTTGTTGACTCTCTGCGGCTTCTGATCTTCATATCCGACCTGGACTGCATCATAGCCGTCTTTCTCGACAGTCTTGATCTGAACGACTGTCTCCGGGCCTGCCTCAACGACAGTGACCGGGATGACTGTTCCGTCTTCTGCGAAGATCTGTGTCATGCCGATCTTCTTTCCCAGCAATGTTTTCATATTCTGATTCCTCCTGTTCTTACAGCGGATCTCTCTGGTTTGCGGTATCGCCTCTCATGAGATCTTACTAATTACGGATTAGAGCTTGACGTAGATATCTACACCTGCAGGTGCGTCGAGTTTCTGAAGAGCCTCAACTGTCTTGTTGGTTGCGTTTGTTACGTCGATGAGTCTCTTGTGTGTTCTCTGCTCGAACTGCTCTCTGCTGTCTTTGTACTTATGGACCGCTCTGATGATTGTAACGACTTCCTTCTCTGTCGGCAGCGGAATAGGTCCGCTTACATCAGCACCTGTCTTCTTGACTGTCTCAACGATCTTTGCTGCATACTTGTCGAGAAGAGCGTGGTCATAAGCTTTCATTCTGATCCTGATTTTCTGTAATTCGCTCATTACTTTCCTCCTGTTTTGGTTTGTACTAATTGTCGCTATGCTTGTACAGGACTCCGCTTTTCTGTTTTCTCAGGCAGTCATGCAACTCATATGGTCTGCCTGAAACCCTTGAAACACCAGCGTTTTGCTGTCCTAGTCCCTTTTGTTGAGGCGCCTTACACTCTTTCGCGCGTTTCCTACTGGATGGCACACAACAAAAAAGCGAAACCCTTCGCCCCCATCGAGTGAGGACTTCTCGGCAGAAATTATCCGCTAGCACGGTAACTTCCTGCTTCTTCGCATTTAACAAGCCTTTGAATTATATACATACTGCATATGGAATGCAAGACATTTTTTGAAAGTTTTTTGCGTATTTTTTGCCGTCCATAAAGGCTGAAAACCTTGAAATTTAAGGGGTTTTAAGGCGAAACGCCTAACACCGTGTTCCGCGTTTCCTGCGCCACCACAGTTTGTGTCCATTCCCCCACTCCAACCACTATATATAGAGTCCCCAAGGACAACATAACTGAGATATGCTGTTTCGATGCCGGCGCAGCCAGAAGATACCGCCGCAAACGCGCTAATTATACTGTCGGATGCGGCCCGTTCACGGATTATCCCTTCCGCGCGCTCCTTTGTCCCCTCCAAATAGGACTTTTCCGGAAAAAGTTACATATTCGGGGAACACAAACTATATATGTAACTTTTCCCGGATTTTAGTCTGTCCGCCACCGCGCCGAGTTTACGATAACCACCGTATGGCGGATTATCGTCAAACAAAATCGCCTGTTCGTTCCCACTGTACGGGAAATGGCAACAAAAAAGTTACATATAGAGATTTTCATGTCTCAATATGTAACTTTCTTTTGAAAACTCCTTTTAGCGTAGCTGCCCGCGTAGATTATGCGGGTTTGACCGCTGTATTAACCATTAGCCTGGTGGCCACGTCATTGCGCGCTTACCGAGGATATGGATATGCAGATGTTTTACAGTCTGCTGTCCGTCTTCGCCGGTGTTGATCACGCAACGGTAGCCGTTGTCGAGTCCTTCCTGTGCACAGACCTCTTTGATCTTGAGCATCATGTGAGCCATCAGGTCAGCATGCTCGTCTGTAAGGTCATCGAGCGATGCTACGTGGATCTTCGGTACCATCAGCATGTGGACCGGTGCCTGCGGAGCCGCGTCGCGGAATACCGCAATCAGGTCATCCTGATATACCATGTCGGTCGGGATGTCGCCGTTCGCGAGTTTGCAGAAAATGCAGTCATCCATGTCTGCCAACCTCCTTTTTAGTTTTACGTATAAACGCTGAATTGACGCTTTCATTTTATCATATTGCCGTTTATCATTCACGCCCTTAGCTTAAGCTTATATGTACTGCCATTTCAGATGACTGGAGATGCAACGACTCCGTCCCTGAAAAGGTCTTCAGGCATCACCCGGCAGAATTCGCCAGGTGAAGGACCGCCGGGTGCTTTGACATACACCTTGATGTAATTACCGGTGTATCCGGTCATGTATCCGTCTTCCTCTTCTTCGATAAGTACAGTCTGCTCTTTTCCGATGACCGAGTTTCTGAAACCCCGTGCTACTTCTTCAGCTGTTTCTTCGAGAATGCCTGCCCTTTCCTTTTTGACTGCTTCAGGAACTGCGCCCCTGAGCTTTGCGCCGGCAGTTCCGCGTCTCGGAGAGTACCGGAACACATGCGTCTTTCCGAAGGATGCTTCCTTCACGATATCCAGCGTGTTTCTGAAGTCGTCCTCAGTCTCGCCCGGGAATCCGACTATTATGTCTGTCGTAATGCCGAAATCCGGATCGTAGTCGCGCAATGCTTTCACGATGTCGAGATATTCAGTGCGGGTGTAATGGCGGTTCATGGACTTCAGCACCGCATCGCTCCCGTTCTGCACGGAAAGGTGCAGATGGTGGCAGAGCCTTCTGTGCCGTATGATTTCCTCAACATTATCCTTATCGACCACCGTAGGCTCGAGCGAGCTGAGTCTTATGCGGAAGTCATTCCCCTCCGGCACTTCGAGTTCATCAAGCATGGTCAGCAGATGTGAAAGGGAGCATTCAGCGCCTGCTTCAGTGCCGTAAAGAGCAGTGTTGATTCCTGTAAGGATTATCTCTCTGTGCCCCGCCTCAACCAGCGAACGCACCTCTTCTACTATATCTTCAGCAGGCCTGCTTCTTACCGGCCCCCTTGCATACGGTATCAGGCAGTAAGAGCAGAACCTGTCGCATCCATCCTGGATCTTTATGTAGGCTCTGGTCATGCCATCGCTGCCCGCTTCGATGCAGCCCATGTCTTCGTAAAAGTTGAGCTCCTCCCTCGGAAGCACGAGCACATCTGCGCGCCTGCCTTCAGCATCTTCAGCCGGGGTTTTCTGCAGCTTCTGCATAACGAGCCCGCAGATCTCAGCCTTGCGGCCATTGCCCACTATGAGGTCCACTTCCGGCATCTCAGCGACTTCGTCCGCTGCGACCTGAGCGTAGCAGCCGGTGACTGCAACGATCGAATCCGGATTGACCCTTTTGGCCCTGCGTATGAACTGTCTGGATTTTCTGTCAGCAATATTGGTAACAGTGCAGGTGTTGATTATATACACATCCGCAAACTCCTCTTCGCCAACCACTTCAGCTCCACGGGAAACGAAGGCCTCTTTTATGGCCTCCGTCTCGTAGTGATTCACTTTGCAGCCTAATGTGTGAAATGCGACTTTCATTTGTATATGATTGTGTTTGCTGTGTGCTCCGTTGAATGCTGTTGCTATGTTCCAGACTCTTTTGTTACCTGTTGAGTCTATCACTCCTTGCGCATTTCGGTCAACATCGCAGGCTGCAGGTGCCTCATTCCACTATGTATGCTGCTATGCAGTGGCCGGCGCGGCCGCATCCATCTGCGCGGGGCTTTCAGCCACGCAGGCTGCAGCTTCCTGAAATTCCGGGCCAGTGTCTGCCCCAGGCATCGATGCGGCCATGGCTGCCGGAGCAGCTCCGGTAAAGTCATCCTGCCCGGCAGCCTCCTCTGCGGCTTCGTCCGCAGAGGCGCCGGCCGGTTCCGTATACATCCCTCCTTTTGGAGAAGATGTAAGCTCTCCAAATGACCTTCCGGATTTGATCAGCCCATATCTTTTTGCGAGTACTTTTGTGAGCTCCTCGGCCTCGTCCTCAAACAGAGTCACACCCTTGGTCATTCTTTTATGATCCGGATCCCACTCGCGAATATCCACCTTTCCCGGTCCGTCATTCCACGCGACAATATTCACCTCTCTTGTCCAGCCGTTATCCTTCCTGCTGAGCACGCCTATGCGTTCCATCAGATCGAAACGCACACGGTCATTCCGCCCCTGGGAATTGTTTTGTCTGTAAGCCATTTTATTCTCCTTCCTTATGAAGATCTCCTTTTTCAGGTTCCTATCGATCGCGCTTTCGATGTATCCAGATATTAAACTGTTTAATAAAAAAAGGCGAACCGGAATCGCCCCTATACCGACATCTGAAGCACTATTTCCAGTACCAGGCACTTTTTTCTGTCACCGCACTCCAATATGCCTTATTATGCGCAGACGGGAGCCCGAGGTGAGAATACCGCAGAAAGTGCAGCAGCACACCGGAGCAGCGATCCGACAGCGGAAGGAACCGCGGGAACTTTTCCGCGGGCCATCGGAAGATCGCTGAAACGGATTGTGCTGCGGACTTTCGAGGACTCGAGCCGAAGGTTCCCGTTTGCGCCATAGAAAAGGTGTCGCTGAAGCAGTGCCGTATAATAGTGCGGACGGGAACCCGAGGTGAGAATACCGCAGAAAGTGCAGCAGCTCACCGGAGCAGCGATCCGACAGCGGAAGGAACCGCGGAAACTTTTCCGCGGGCCATCGGAGGATCGCTGAAACGGATTGTGCTGCGGACTTTCGAGGACTCGAGCCGAAGGTTCCCGTCCG
>JBGUVT010000191.1:0-4516 GCA_045220485.1 Anaerovoracaceae bacterium
GTGGGAATCGAACCCACCCGGGAGGCTACTAACCCCCTGCAAACGGTTTTGAAGACCGCGAGGCACACCAGCACCTATCTACCCCCAAATCTGTGTATTGAGTCCGGCGCCACACAGGAATAGCAGATGTAAAATTCCTGTGCAGCGCCGTCCCAATAAGTATTATGAAGGTTTACCCGATATATCCTTCTGCTGTAAGTATTTCTCTCGCCTTGTCGAGATTAGCATCCGATACACGGATGATAGGTCCTGTGCATCCCATGCCGCTCTCAGCGTAGATACCCTGCTTCCAAAGTGCCTGCACACCGTCCTCAAGGTCCATGACCTCGATTCCAGGGATCTGGGCTGTAACTATTTCAGCAGGTGGAGCCTTTACTTCCTCTTCAGCTGCAGCTGCTGGTTTTGCTGCTGCCTTGCGTGCTTTGAGGATATTATCAAGGCCTGCTTTCTTAGCTGCTGCAAATTCCTTAGCTGCAACTTCAAACACCTTTCCTCTTACGAGCTGTGCTGCATAGCGCAGAGCTCCTGCGATGACAGGCGCGCCGGATGCTCTTGAGATGATCATGACCAGTCTGTCATAACCTTCGCCGATTCCCGGACCGTATCCGTAGCCTGTTGCTTCAAAGCTCCCGCCTGTCTGGAATGCAGACATCATCTTGACCAGCACGTTTCCTGTGAGAGAATCTGTAACCATGATGTCAGGGGCTCCCTGAAGCAGGTCGTTTCCTCTCATAACGCAGCCGCCATCAGCTCTTGTTGACTCTGCAAATCTGATCGGATAACCGCCGTCTGCGAGTTCCTTAAGTGCTTTCTCTGTCTGTCTTGCTCCGTCCACATTGAGAATGCCGACGCTAGGATCAGCAACTCCACATGCCTTAGCAGCAATGATGCCATATACGGCATTCTTGATCATTCCTTCGATCCTGTCAGCGCTGGAAGTACCTGTTGTGTTGGCAATGAACATTTCCTTGCCCTTTGCAGGTGTGATTACTCTGCCGACAGTGGACACACCTATAGGGAACGGATAGTGCATCGTAACAGCTGCATCAACTGCACCGCTCTCAAGCAGCTCCTCCATTTTCTTGTGTCCTTCTTCGTCGTCAGCAACCTTTACAGTCGTAACGCCTTCAGCCTCAAGTGTGCCGATGTAGTAAACATCGATGCCTTCTTTTGCAGCCATAACAGCTGCTGCCATCGAATTCTCTTCACCGTGCTCACTTCCCATTCCGGTAAGTGCGATCTTAGGACGCTTGCCGTAGCTTCCGCTTTCAATGCCCTGTGCCATTTCAAGGAAGGTCTCAGCGATCATTTTCTGTATATTCTGAGCCATTTCGCCCTCCTTTACTCTGCCAGGAGCCCTGCTGCGAAGTCCTTCAGTGCGCTTGCGATCAGGCCTCTGACTTCCTCTTCGGAAACTCCGGAGCCGCCTTCGCCCTGTCCCTTATTAGCTTCGATCACGAAAGATACGCCGTCGAAGAGGTTTGTCATTCTTCCGAGGAAGAGACTTCCCTTACCGATAACCATAGCTCTTTCGATCTGGCCATCAAGCATCAGATCTCTGCAAGGTCCCATGAAAGGAACTCCTGAAGGAATGTGGCCCTGAGTCGGAGCCCAGCCCTTCATGCCGTGTTCAACGATGAATGATGCCAGCTCTTTCTTCTCGATATCGCCTCTCTTAACTCCGAGAGCAGCGATCATCTTGAAGTTTGCCTCAGGTACATCACCTGCACCTGCCGGTTTTGTGATATCAGGGTTCTGCATCTCAGGTGCGAACTTGTCAACATCGGTGATCTTGAGTCCTGCTCTGTCAAGCGGATCAGTAACGAGAGAACCGATGACCGCCTGTGGTGATGAGCCTGTACCTACTGTATGTCTGCCGACGATATCCGTACGGATGACCGGATCAGTACCATTGTCCTCACGAATAAGGACTGAGAATCCTGCAAGGCAGTCTTCGAGGACCGGAAGGCCCTTCTCAACATGGCTCTTACCGTTCATTCCGAGCTTAGCGGTACAACCACCGGCGGTCACAACGACGTTCTTGAAAGTTCCTGCTTTAACAAGCGATGCTGCATTCAGCAGTGCGTGTGCAGGACCTGCGCAGAATCCTCTTGTGTCGGATCCTGTTGCATTCATAAGACCAGCAATCTCGGCTGCAGCCTTAGCAAAGTTGCCGCCGCCTCTCTGGTTCATATCACCGCATGCTTCCTCTGCGCAGTCGATAACATAGTCAACCTCTGCAGGATCAATGCCTGTGACTCTGATAAGATGGAGAAGCGAAAGTACGCTTGTAGCTTTGCTTGCAATGTTCTCGAGCATAACATGTGCTGAAAGGTTAACGTCAACATCATGTGCCTTTTTGATAACTCCTACGAGCTTTCCGTCGAAGTAAAGACCGCTGCCGCCGTCCTCGACTACAGCTGCAAGACTTTCTTCTGTGAAGTTTGCATTCTTGTCGAGTATAGCTACCTGCTCATCTGTGAACATTCCGTGAGCAGCAAGTTTCTCTTTTACCGAAGCGGCAAAGCCCGCTTCAAGCTCTACCAGATCAAAAGTATCGCAGATCTGCATGAGTCCGTAAAATTCGTCCTCAGGCATGATTTCTCCGTATTTTCCTGTTCTTTCTGTGATGTCAGTCGGCTTATCATACCAAGGGAACTCGATTGCCTTGAGTTCCTCATTGTTGAGGTTACCGATGTATGCCTGGTTAGGTGCATATCTGACTGCGTCTTCAAAGCTTCTCAGATGCTTCGGGAGCTCTTTCAGATATTCTCCGTCAGGATTTACAACACGCTCTGTTACCTGAGTAGCTCCGTCATGGATTACCATGTCAGGTGTGTATGCCAGTGTATAGCTAGCTCCTCCGAGTACTGCATATTCGCCCATGATTATTCTCCTATATGTACTTCTCTACCATAGCCTTAACAGCTTCCGGTGTTGCATCGTCCTTAACGAGTTCTTCTACCTTCTCGCCATCCTTGTATACAGCGATAACCGGAAGTCCCATTACCTTTTGGCCGATGGCAACTCTTCTTGCCTTCGAAGTGTTGAGTGCAGCGAATTTGAGCTTGTCGCCATACTCGTCAGCGAGTGCATGTACATGTGGCATGAGTGCTGCGCATGGTACGCATCCGTCTCCGTAGAAATCTACTACTACATAACCTTCTGCCTGAAGAACCTCTTCTTCAAAAGTTTTCTTATCAACTTCTAACATCTGTGCCATCCTCCTTATCTTCTGATGGAATGCGAATATGAAATTAGTATTTATATGCTGTTCCAGCGAGCTCTTCAATGTACTTACCTGCCTGTGTAGCAGCAATAGCACCATCTGCAGCCGCTGTGACTACCTGTCTCAGACTCTTCTTGCGGATATCTCCTGCAGCGAATACGCCAGGGATATTTGTGTGCATGTCATCATCAGTAACGATGTAGCCTCTTTCCATATCGATCTTTCCTTCATAGATCGATGACAGAGGCTTGAATCCGATGAATACGAAGATTCCGAATGTTCCGTCGTCTTCGTCAGCAAAGATCTCTCTCGTCTCTCCGGTCTTTGTATCTTTTACGACCATGCTCTGTACGAGTCCGTCTCCCTTGATCTCTTCTACTGTTGTATTCCACATGAACTCCATCTTAGGATTAGCGAATGCTTTCTCCTGAATGGATCTTGCCGCTCTCAGAGCGTCTCTTCTGTGGATCAGTGTAACCTTGCGGGCAAACTTTGTGAGGTACATAGCCTCTTCTACTGCTGCATCTCCGCCGCCGACTACGTAAACTTCAAAATCCTCAAAGAATGCAGCGTCGCATGTAGCGCAGTAGGATACACCCTTGCCTGTGAATTCTTTTTCGCCAGGGCATCCGATGGTCGTGTGTGTGGCACCTCCGGTAATGATAACTGCCTTAGCCTGATATTCACCCTTTGTTCCTTTTATTACTTTAACATCACCTTCGAGTTCAACGTCAGTGATAGTATCTTCAACTCTTTCGCATCCGAACTTATCGCACTGTGCAACCATACGTGCAATAAGCGATGGGCCTGTTTCGCCCTCGATCGATCCCGGATAGTTCTCAAGCTCATCCGTTATAACGATCTGTCCGCCGTACTTCTGCTTTTCAATAATCAGTGTGTCCATCTTAGCTCTGCCTGCGTAGAGTCCGGCTGCAAGACCTGCAGGACCACCACCGATTATAACGATATCATATGTTTTCATGTGGCTCACCTCCATGAGATATAGGTCATTTGTTTGAGAATCGGGCCGCCGTCAAAAGGAGATCGACCGAATGACAGCGGCCCGTTCCTATTAATATTTATGCTTCGGCGACTTGTTCACGAATAGCGTTCATCTCTTCGCAAATGTCGTCAACATCCAGCACCATTTCCATCATGCTGATCTGTTCATCATACACAGCCTCATCGATTTCTGCTTTAATCTCAGGCTCGCATATGTGGTAACATGGGAGTTTCAACGAAACCCCTGCCAGACACCCTGCAAATGTAGGATCTCCGAGAGCTACT
>JBGUVT010000192.1:0-4246 GCA_045220485.1 Anaerovoracaceae bacterium
TGGAGGATTGACCGAGTGGCTAAGGAGCCTGATTGGAAATCAGGTAAGGCGTAACAGCCCCGTGGGTTCGAGTCCCATGTCCTCCGCCATAGAATCGCCCTGAGAGACCATCTCTCGGGGCGCTTTATTTTCAACGAATTCGGGCTCTGAGCCAGCAAAATCAACGAAAAGCCGATTTCCGTTCAAGTGTCGCTGCGGGTCCCCAAAGGTCGCTCAAAGGACAAAAAGTGGAGACCAAAGTGGGGCTGAAAGCGATTATTAAGGGGATGAGTCCGGCATTTTTCATGGTACACGAACCCATCTCCACAATGACTCCATTTTTCCGCTGAACTCTCTGAACACCTTGAAAATACTGAAAAGTCACGTCTCCACAAATCGTAGTGTTTTTCCGATGGATCCCACCATACACGAAGTGTCTCCAATCTGCGTTTTTTAGCGTGATCTGAGGGCGGACACGACCTGCTAATCGCATATTTGAAGTGTGCAGAGAGAGAATATAACATAAAAGCAAAAAGGAGGAACGCGTCATGTTCGGAAACAAGATAAAGCTCTCAATGACTCATGACGAGATCAGGGTCCTGGTATATGCACTGAATGAATTGAGAAATGCTCTCATTGAAGAAGGCCGATATACAGACGCGGTCGATGAATTGCTTATAAAGCTTCTTGCTTAATCTCTCGATGGGCTTCTTCCATACATATCCTGCTCAATCCCGGGCAGGATTATTTAATTGGGAAAGCCCGGAAAGACCGGCAGGAAGGAATTACTAATGGATGCAAAAGAAAAACTGAGACTGATGAACGTTATAGCAGGAAAGCTTAAGGGTGAGGTCGTAGTGATAGATCCTGAGAGCTTCAGAAAAGAGGCAAATATCAAAAACAAAGAGTTCTATGAAGTGGAAAAGGATGCTAAACCCAAATATGAAATCGATGTTACAGGTCTTACCGATGCAGAGATACTCTCCAGCGATATCATCATTCATATTGCAGAAAAGACGGCTGAAAGATTTGAGGATATGGCAGATACCATGGAGATAACTACCTTGAAACAGTTAGTAAGAAGACTCGGGTCTGCAGATCTGGAATCAGTAGTGCCTATGCTCCAGACGATGTTTCTCGCCAAAGGCATGGTAGATGCTGCAGACGAACTGGATATACTGGAGCTTTGCTTCAGATATGATGAGGAGGCCTATTTCCTCTTTTACGATGTCCTCTTCGACACGGATATATTCGACTGGTTCTCTATAGAATGCTTGATTGATGGGGTCCATATTGAAGATGATGGTAAACCAAACTAGGAGGTGGTCAGATGTCACAGACGATAGCTATATGCAACCAGAAAGGCGGCGTAGGCAAAACAACGACAACACTTAATCTCGGCGTGGGGTTATCCAGGCAAGGGAAGAGCGTTTTGCTTGTGGATGCAGATCCGCAGAGCGACCTGACAGCATCTCTAGGATGGAATGGAGATGCTCTGGAAAACTCGCTCGGGCGGCTGATGTATCTGGCTACACAGGAATATAAACCTATTGTGAAGGATACGATCATCCATCATCCCGAAGGAGTAGATCTCATCCCGTCCAATCTGGATCTTTCATCTATGGAGTCTCAGCTCGTTAATGCGATGAGCAGGGAGAAGGTGCTCAGCAATCTTCTGAAGGATGTGAAAAAGGATTATGACTATATCCTTATCGACTGCATGCCTTCATTGGGAATGATAACGATCAATGCACTTACAGCTGCTGACAGCGTGATCATCCCTGTACAAGCGCAGTTCCTGCCTGCAAAAGGCATGACTCAGCTGATGAAGAGCATAGACATGGTAAGAAATCATACCAACGATAAGCTGAAGATCGGCGGCATAGTCATGACACTGGTGGATGGGAGGACTAATCTTGCAAAAGAGGTCATAGATACCATCAGAATGAAATACGGGATGCAAATAAGGATATTCGACACGCAAATACCCGTTGCAGTCAAAGCAGCTGAGGCTACAAAGGCCGGGCAGAGCATATTCGAATATGACCGGAGCTCCAGACCGGCAAAGGCATATGAGGAACTTACGAAGGAGGTGATGAGATTTGCCGAACGAGAAAAGCGTAGAGATGAGGCTGCCATCGCTCGATGACCTGTTCTCATCACAGGAAGAAAGAGATGATGCGAAGCTAAAGAGGATTTATGATATCGACCTGCTCGACATAGATCCTTTCCCGGATCATCCATTCAAGGTGCAGGACGATGAGGACATGATGAATCTCGCTGAATCCATCAGAACAAATGGAGTGCTCACGCCTGCTACGGTGCGAAAGAAGGAAGATGGCAGATACGAACTGCTTTCAGGACACAGAAGATACAGAGCTTGTCAGCTGGCGGGTCTCGATTCACTTAGATGTGAAGTCGTGGATATGGATCGTGATGAGGCCACAATCTTTATGGTCGAAAGCAACTTTCAGAGAACCAAGATTCTCCCGAGTGAGAAAGCCTTTGCTTATAAGATGAGGCTTGAGGCGATGAAGCGACTGCCGGGAAGACCTGGACGAAATTCTACCCCAGTGGGGCAGAATTTTAAGGGAACGGTTTCCGTTGAGCGCTTAGGACAAGAAGTAGGAGATAGCAGTAGCCAGATTCAAAGATATATCCGACTCACCGAACTCATACCAGAATTGCTGGATATGGTCGATGAGGGCGAGATAGCCATGCGACCTGCTGTAGAGCTTTCATATATCCCAAAGCTGAAGCAGGGTGAAATCTGGCAGCGCATGGAAATGGAACAATGCACACCATCACACGCTCAGGCTATCAGGATGAGGAGGCTTGCCGATGAGGGCAAACTAACATCTGAAGTGATCGAGGCAATCATGATTGAAGAGAAGCCAAATCAGAAAGAACGGATAGTGCTCAGAGGTGATCGATTTAATAGTTTGTTTCCCCCAGATTTGCCTATATCCAAAAGGGAGGACTATGTTGCAGCAGCCATGGAATTCTATGGCAGGCACAGACAACGGCAGAGGGAACGGGATGATGCCAGGTAATCGTAGTTTAAATGATGGGGTTTGCAGTGAGTGCTCTTTTGCGCAAATCCTCCCCTGTAACCCCACCTATACGACTACCAGTTACTGACCGAAGAGAAGATAATAGTAATTAATACTAAGAGCATATATACGGGGCGTCCGGATCATAAATGACCGGGCGCCTTTTTGTGTGCCCGGAAAGGAAATCACATGACGAAAGACAAAGAAAACAAACCAAACGATGACGTGATCATCTGCACTGATGAAGCAGGGATGCAGCTGTATCTGAGTGAGAAGGCTGCAAACAGGCTTTCATGGATCCTGACAGGGGTCATGATCCTGATCAGCCTGCCGGTGATCATCCTCGCATTCATGATGATCTAACTCAGCGAAAGGAGAAAAATGCAATGACAGACAACAAGATTATTGGCGCATTCAAGCGCCTGCTGACCATGACACTTGCCCTGGTCATGGTACTCGGATCAGCAATGCCGCTGGTGACGCAGGAAGTTTCTGCGTTCAACGGCAAAGTGGGCAGCAAATACACGGTCCACTGGTACAAGGAACTGCACTACGGACCGGGAGAAGGTGGCTACAGCAACGCAGCCAAGTGCGATCTCGGAGATGATCTCGGAAGCCGCTTTTCTATCT
Source organism: Anaerovoracaceae bacterium (assembly GCA_045220485.1). Taxonomy (GTDB): domain Bacteria; phylum Bacillota; class Clostridia; order Peptostreptococcales; family Anaerovoracaceae; genus Crickella. The sequence continues at coordinate 3,663 of JBGUVT010000192.1, forward strand.
GCGTGCAGCCGAACAAAAACTCCCCTGTATGGTCGGGAGATCAGACCAGAACAGTACAGGTAGATAAAGTCGTCACGGATGCTAATGATACCGGCAAGTGGAATGCACTCAGGAACATCGTGTACTACTCGCCTTCGTATCCGGGCTTCAAGAAAAACATCGAGGGAATAAAGCAGTTCTACTACGGTGATGAGGCAAAGGACTATGGTGTAGCTCATCTAGCTCTTGCCTATGTATATGCCGGTAGACCTAATGACATGGCGACATGGGGCGGTACTCACGCTTCAGCATGCGGAGATGTCTGGACGAGAGCGAAAGCGCTTGCCAATGCACTCTACGACACAAATGCAGACTTCGATGAGGCAGTTCCTGAAAGCTTCAAGATCTTCATCTGCTATATGGACGGAGTGCAGGACATGGTAGTCGGATATCTGGAGGCTCCCGGACACCTCAACATGAAGAAAGTATCAAACCGCACTTCGATTACGGACGGTAATAACTGCTATTCACTTGAAGGAGCTCAGTATACCGCTTATGACAAGAACGGTTCTGCGGCAGGCACCCTGACACTGAATGCCAATGGA
>JBGUVT010000193.1:0-4733 GCA_045220485.1 Anaerovoracaceae bacterium
CCATCAGCTCCAAGTATCTGAACTTTCGGGTAAAACCGGAAGTTCTTTGTTTTTCAGAAATTTCAGTAATTTCAACGTATTGAGCCTTTACTCAAAAAGGTATATAAAGGTTCGGAGAGGTGTACAGAAGTCCATTTATCCTCAAAATATGAGGAAAATTAAGGGATATCCCTCTATACATCAAGGGATACGAAGTTTATCTTCTCCGTAGAAAATCCCTCAGTAAAAACCACTTCGAATCCTAACACTATGAAGGGATGCGTTTTAATTATCGCGATTTGCATAATTGCAGATTACGATAGTTTTATTTACGATGGATTCGAAGATAGAGATCGTTGCGATTGGAGGTGACTGTGATGTTCAATCCTAAGTATAAATTCACCCATGATGAAGTGAGGATCATAGTCCTCGCTCTAGTAGAACTCAAGAACCAGCTCCTGGCTGAGGGCAGATATACCGATGCCGTCGATGAGCTGCTTATCAGGTTCGTTGACTGATAATGTCTTTCCTTCTCCGGCTTCTGACTTACATGGCTCTGTACACAGGGTGCAGGGCCAATTATTATGTCCGGAATACGGGGAAAGGAATACACAATGATCAATAAAAAGAAAAATGAAGAAGTTGTAGCTGAAGAAAAGAAGGAATATGCTTGCCCGATGCTTGATGCAATCGCGATGATCACTGCGAGAGACTTTGATGAATCAGGAATGTTCGATCCTGAGTCGCCGCATACAGTGCTGATCTGTGACCTCATTTTCAAACTATATCTCATAGGCTTGTATAAGAACGCAATGGAAGCTCTTGCAGCTGCTTTTCTTATGTCTGATATGGAGTCCCCAGGAGAACTTCTGTCCGTAGCGGCATCAGGATATACGGATGAAAAAGGGAAATATTATTTCGATAGGTTCTTTGAATACTCAAATATCTATGAGACCTACAAGCTGAGCAAGCAGATATTTGGGGATATGGAGGATGTTGATGACGAAGACGATAGCGATATGTAACCAAAAAGGTGGTGTTACCAAAACGACGACAACCCTGAACCTTGGGATCGGGTTGGCTCGCGAAGGAAAGAAGGTATTGCTGATCGATGGAGATCCGCAAAACGACCTTACGAGCGCTTTAGGGTGGGATGCTGACTCGCTGGATCAGTCTCTCGGAAGGCTGATGTATCTAGTGACGCAGGATTACAAGCCAATAGTTAAAGATGCTATCCTGCATCATCCTGAAGGTGTCGACTTGATTCCTTCTAATCTAGACCTTTCATCGATGGAGTCGCAGCTTGTGAATGCGATGAGCAGAGAGAAGGTCCTGTCGAATCTTCTGAAGGATGTAAAAAAGGATTATGACTATATCCTTATCGACTGCATGCCGTCTCTCGGAATGATTACAATCAACGCTCTCACAGCCGCTGATGAAGTCATCATACCAGTTCAGGCACAGTATCTTCCCACCAAAGGAATGACACATCTGATGAAAAGCATAGACATGGTCAGAAATCACACCAATGAAAACTTAAAGATAGCAGGTATAGTCATGACACTAGTAGATGGCAGAACGAACCTATCAAAAGAAGTTATAAATACGATAAGGACGAAATACGGCATGAGCATCCGAATCTTTGACACACAGATCCCAGTTGCAGTGAAGGCGGCAGAAGCATCTAAGGCAGGTATGAGCATATTTGCCTACGATAAGGGGTCAAAACCAGCTATTGCATATGAACAACTGACGAAAGAGGTGATGAGGCTTGGCGAACGCGAGAGACATAGAAATGAAGCTGCCCTCGCTCGATGAGCTTTTCTCTTCACAGGAAGAGCGAGATGATGCAAAGCTAAAGAGGATATATGATATCCCGCTTGATGAGATAGATCCCTTCCCTAACCACCCATTCAAGGTCAGAGATGATGAAGACATGCTAAATCTCGTGGAATCGGTCAGAGTAAATGGCGTACTTACTCCTGCTACGGTCCGAAAGAAAGAAGATGGAAGATATGAACTACTGTCTGGACATCGCAGGTTTAGGGCATGTGAACTCGCAGGAATCGACACACTCAGATGTGAAGTTGTGGACATGAATCGCGATGAAGGAACTATTTTCATGGTCGAGAGTAACTTCCAGAGAACAAGGGTCCTTCCAAGTGAGAAAGCCTTTGCTTATAAGATGCGCCTAGAAGCTATGAACAGACAGGGACGGCGTCAGAGTTTAACTTCTGGACACGTGGTCCAGAAGTTCTCTAGAGATGAAATCGGAGATGCAATCGGTGAGAGCGGACGAACGATATCGAGGTATATCCGACTCACGGAACTCATTCCAGAGATTCTGGAGAAGGTTGATGAGGGACAGATGGCGATGCGCCCTGCTCTGGAGATTTCTTTCATACCAAGAGTCCAACAGGGTTATATCTGGCAATGTATGGATGCAGAACAATGCAGTCCGTCACACGCTCAGGCGATCCGCATGAGGCAGATGGCGGCAGAAAGGAAGCTCACACCTGAAGCTATTGAGGCGATTATGTTGGAGGAAAAGCCGAATCAGAAGGAGAGGATAGTCCTAAGAGGTGAACGTTTTAATAGACTCTTTCCACCAGATCTCCCGGCGTCAAAGCGAGAAGACTATGTAGCTACTACAATGGAATACTATGCAAGGCATCGGCAGAGGCAGAGAGATAGGGATGACGCAAGATAGCATGTGGAGCATGTTTTCCCATCTCCTCCCCTGTAACCCCACCTCACAAACTGCCAGTTTACTTACCGAAGAAGAATAATATTACAATAATCGCAATATCATGACATATATGGCGTTTAAGTCGAAATGACCTGAACGCTTTTTTTTATGTCTGAAATTGCGGGAAAGGAACCCAATGACAAAAGACAAGAACAAAGAAAATGACGACGTGATCATTTGCACTGATGAGGCCGGTATGCAGCTCTATCTGAGTGAGAGGGCTGCCAACAGGCTCTCTTGGATCCTGACAGGAGTCATGATCCTTATCAGCCTGCCGGTGATCATCCTCGCGTTCATGATGATCTAACTCAGCGAAAGGAGAATCAACGCAATGACAGACAACAAGATTATTGGCGCATTCAAGCGCCTGCTGACCATGACACTTGCCCTGGTCATGGTGCTTGGAGCAGCAATGCCCCTGATGACACAAGAATCCTATGCGGCATTCACAGGCAAGAAGGGCAGCAAGTACACAGTTTACGACGGAGGCCAGATCAGATATGGATCCGGTGAAGGTGGCTACAGCAACTCAAGAAAGTGTGATCTGGGTGATGATCTCGGTTCCAGATATTCATACTGCGTTCAGCCGGCAAAGCTGTCACCGGGAACCGGCACTGTGACCGTAGACAAGGTCATAGACGATGATGATGACAAGGGAAAGTGGAATGCACTTAGAAACATAATCTATTATTCACCGTCGTACCCCGGATATGACAACAATGTCACCAATATCAGGAGCAAGTACTATACAGGCACATTCAGTACAGACTGGGGAATCGCTCACTTGGCACTATCCTATGTCTATGCAGGCAGGCCTTCAGACATGGCGACATTCGGAGGGACACATGCTTCAGATCTCGGTTCAGTTTGGACCAAAGCGAAGAAGCTCGGTGACGAACTCTATCAGGCAGATTCAGAAAGAGATGAGGCTGTACCTGCAAGCTTCAAGGTGTTCATCTGCTATATGTCAGGAGTACAGGACATGATAGTCGGATACCTGGAAGCACCGGGACATGCGAACATGAAGAAGCTGTCCAACAGGACTTCGATCACGGACGACAATAACTGCTACTATCTCGGAGATGCTGAATATACAGTGTATGATTCTTCCGGAAAAGCAGTTGAGTATCTGTACACCAATGGAAATGGAGAAAGCAATACTGTAGACCTGATGGAAGGCACATATACGGTCAAAGAGACCTATGCACCTCCGGGCTATGCAAAGGATCCTGAGACTTACACAATAAAGATAGTATCTGATGAGACTACGCAAAGGTTACTCAGCTGTTCTGAACTTCTTGGAGTGAAGATGTTGGATCATATCATAGTTGGTGGAGAGACCGGAAACATGCTCAGTTTCAAGGGAATAGGATTGCTCGATCAGCTAAGGCCGACACGCTCGGTTTGGGAAAGATAGACAAGTTAGTACAAATGAACAGAAAGGAGTTCATATGGCAGACAAGAACGATATTACTTTTGAGATCGTGGAACACATTGGAGTGATAGACGAGATCAGCAACAGGGACGAAAAGTGGACCAAGGAGGTCAACGTAGTTGCATGGAACGGCGGCAAGCCAAAGATAGATGTAAGAGACTGGAATAGCTCACACGACCGTATGAGTCGTGGCATTACTCTAACTGAAGATCAGGCAATGAAGATGACCAAGGCTCTTGTGGACAGATACAGAGCAAGATCTGCTCAGGAACACTCTACTCCCATGAGGGACGACTACACCAGGTAGTTACAAGGCGACATCATATGTGATATATTTATGATGTCGCATTACATAGCGACAAATCGGGATTCTTAATATATAAGCGAGGACTTTGAACAGTCTTCGCTTTTCTTTATGATGAAGGTGATTGGCTAACGTAATTCGGGATTGGGACGCCACGCCCGACCGCAAATGTGTTAGCCAGCCTTCATTGTTCTGCATTCGATTAAGCAAGTTGGGCAGCCTTAGCGTTCTCCCGTTTAACTATAGAATATGTCTGGACCTTGAAG
>JBGUVT010000194.1:0-10068 GCA_045220485.1 Anaerovoracaceae bacterium
ATTTCCTGAAACTCTTTTGTGGTTATATTCACCCTGAGACATCCGAAAGCCTTCTCCATGTCGTAAAAGCCGGCATGAGCGTATCCCTTGCGTACTACAGTCTGTACGTTCGTGAGCGTATGTGTGATTATTTCGGATACCGGGTATTCCGGTCCTACCTCTTCATATCTGATAACACCTGATGCCAGTCTGGCAGCAGTGTATGAGTAAACGTCGCGGCCGTGGTATATATAACAGTTTTCGCTGCCCGGCAGCCTGTTTATGCTCTCATCTATACGGCGCACCTCAGTTACCATGTCTTTGAGCATGGTCAGTGTACCGTTGTCAGGAGTGACTATATAGCTTCCATTGCTTAACTTTGCAACACACGATCTCCTCTCAGTGCCGACCCCCGGGTCAACCACCGAAACAAATACCGTTCCGGAAGGCCAGTATGGCACGGCACCGCTCAGACTTGCCGAAGCAGCTATAGTGTTGAAAGCCTCTATAAAGTGGTCAAAATCGTAGACCGGAACTTCCGGATCGACAGACCTGATGACTCCGGCCATCACGCCTCCCCCTCCGTTTCCGAAGTCAGTCTGAAGCACTACAGTTGGTTTCATTTTGAACCTCCGGTTTTATGTAAATGGGTTCCAGAAGCGGCTTCCGTTGATCACATTATATGCTACAACGAATACCATCATGCCTATTCCGATCGCGATCGTCAGATAATCCCCTGCTTTGAAAGGTCTGGACATTATCCAGGTTCTCCGCTTCTGCGTACCGAATTTGCGGAGTTCCATCGCGTTAGTTATCACCTCTATCTGATCTACGCTTCCAAGAATGAGCGGCAACACCAGCGCGGCTGCTGCCCTGATGCGCTTCAGAAGGCTCTCCTTGTTACTCATCTCGATACCCCTTGCCTGCTGGCATCTCGAGATGTCTATGAAGGATGCAACTGTATCAGGGATGTATCGCAGTGCAAGAGCAAACGAATAACTGAAGCTATATGGAATGCCTATCCTGTTCATGGATGCCGCAAGCTCGCTCGGCTGTGTCGATCCGATGAAAACCAGAATGATAGGTATGGTCGAAAGATACTTCAGTATTACATTGAACTGGTACAGCAGCTGTTCCTTGGTTATGGTGAACCTGCCCCAGATAGTAAAGATCAGGTTTCTCGTACCGTAAAGCTCAACACCGCGCTCCGGATTGAAGATATAGATCAGCAATGCATTCAGCAGCATGAAGCAGAGCAGGAAGTACAGCAATCCCTTCTGCTCGGAAAGTTTGAGTCTTGACAGCCTGAAAGCCACTGCTCCCAGGATAGTAGCTCCCAGCAAAAACGGCGTATTAAAAGTGATCATCGTGGAGCATATCCACATCAGCAGGCAGAACAGCTTTGACGCGCCGTTCAGGCTGTGTACCGGTGATTTGCGCTCAATGTAGTTGAGAAGTTTCATGAGCGCACCTCCCTGTCATAATTGATAAAGTTCTGCACGAATTCAGAAGGATCCTCGATGCCGCACATCAGCGCAAGATGATAAAGCGAAGTTTCCTTGAGCGACGCCTTTTCGGTTATTGAGGGATTCGTCAGTATAGCAGCTGAAGTATCGTCCGCGAGTATGCGCCCGTCAGTAAACACAAGTGCCCTCTCCGCGTATTCGAGCATGAGGTGCATGTCATGTGTGATCATTATTATTGTAATGCCCCTCGAGTTGATATCCTTGAGGAACTCCATGATGTCTGTATAATGCCTGAAGTCCTGGCCGGCAGTCGGCTCATCAAGAATGATGATGTCCGGATCCAGCGCAAGTATGGACGCGATCGTTACTCTTTTTTTCTGTCCATATGAAAGTGCGGAGATCGGCCAGTTGCGGAACTCATACAGACCGCAGATCTTCATCACGCTTTCTACCTTCTCTTTGATTGCCTCTTCACCAAGGCCTCTTAGCTTGAGGCCCAGTGCGATCTCATCAAATATCATGGTTTTTGAGATCATCTGGTTAGGGTTCTGCATCACGTAACCGACCCTGTCCGCGCATTCCTTGATGCTGAATGTCATCAGATCCTCACCCATCAGCTCCATTGATCCGGTACAGTCCTTCTCAAAGCGGCAGATGACCTTGGCAAGTGTCGATTTGCCTGCCCCGTTACGACCGACTATAGCCATCAGCTCGCCTCTGTGCACCTCAAGGTCTACGCCCTTCAGCGTAGGCGGCCTGTCCTCATATGCGAAGCCCAGGTTTTTTATATCCAGTATGGTATCGGTCTTTGGCTCCGGCTTTACTGTCGCTGTGCTCTCATGCCACCTTCTCAACAGGTCCTTGTCTTCATACGTCAGGTTTATGGACCGTATGCTGTGCGGCAATTTGTCTTCCGTGATCTCTATACCGGCGTATTTGAGTGCTGTGATGTAAAGAGGTTCCCTTATGCCGCCCTCGATAAGCAGATTTGATGAGAGAAGCGCGTCAGGAGTCCCGTCGAAGACTATCCTTCCGTTTTCCATAAGGATTATGCGATCCATCTCTATGTGCAGCACGTCTTCTATACGGTGTTCTACAACGATTACAGTCGCTCCGGTCCTGACCGCTACGTCATCTATGAGCTCCATGGCTGTCTTGCCTGTCGCAGGATCTAGGTTTGCAAGAGGCTCGTCAAAGAGCATGACTTCGACATCGTCGACGAGTATTCCCGCGATACCTGTACGCTGCTTCTGGCCTCCTGACAGATCAGTAGGTGCATACCCGAGGTGGTCTGAGATATCCACGATCTTTGCCGCCCTGTGGACGCGTTCCACCATTTTTTCTTTTACGACACACTCATTTTCGAGCGCAAAAGCAATATCCTCCAGGACAGTCATGCCAATAAACTGGGCATCACTATCCTGAAGGACAGTTCCTACAGTATTCGAAATACCGGAGATGCTCTGTGATGAGCTCTCCTTTCCATTTATCTTCAGAGATCCCCTGATCTCTCCTTTATATGAAAACGGTATGAGGCCGTTTATACAGTTGACCATCGTTGACTTTCCGCATCCGGACGGACCCGCAATAAGCACCTTCTCACCCTTGTGAATGGTGAGATTGATGTCATAGAGGGTCGGCTCCATCTGCGCGTTGTACTTGAAGGAGAAGTCCCTGAATTCGATTATAGGTTCTCCTCTTTCCAAATCAGTCCTCCTTGGTCAGGGATCCTTGCTGTGCCCTTGATGCCGCATAAGCCTTGCAGAGAATGCCGCCGACTACAATAGACGCGATCATTCCGCTGAGGCCTACGAACAGTCCCTGAATGAACACGAGGTTTGCAGGTTCAGCATAAACGAGGATGTCTCCGATAGGTGCGATCACTCCCCAGCAGAGCACACAGCTTACTATCGAAACGACAGTGAATCTGATGAATTCCTTCTTGTCGAAAACTCCGTCCTCAAGATTTATGCCCTTGCATCCGAGTCCCATGAAGAGTCCATAGAGGCCTGTAACCACGACCCATGTCCACCATACGCCCCAGCCTGCGGTGAGGTCTACAAGCAGGTTTCCGAGGAAGCCTCCGACAAATCCAACGGCAGGTCCGAACAGCACGGCAAAGAATGCCACTACTGCAGCATAGATGCTCAGTGTTGTATCAGGGAATGGCGTAGGGATAGCTACGAAACGCAGCAGCACGAATACGAGGGCTGCCAGAATAGCTGACGCAACGACGTTTCTTACTGTTTTCATTTGATTGTCTCCTTTTGATTTATCTCACTAGTCCGATATTTATAACATTATGATTTTACCATTCATACGGTTCTGCTGACAACTCAATAAGAAAGGCCGGAGATAATCGATCCCCGGCCGCACTTATAATCGTGTTATATTCTCTACTTAAAAGGGTTCTCGGTTGGATACGGCAGTGACTTCGGCTGATTGTAAGCGATGTCCCTGATTCCGAGGAATCTGAACACTTCGAAAAGTGCTTTTCCGAAGTGGCCGAACGCGACCGCTCCATGATGCGGATATCTCTTCTCAAGGAGAACGTAGCGATAGAATCTTCCCATCTCCTTGATGGCGAATATGCCTATGCCTCCGAATGACTGTGTCGCAACAGGAAGCACTTCGCCCTCAGCAATGTATGACCTGAGATTGCCTTCACTGTCACACTGCAGTCTGAAGAATGTGATCTCTCCCGGAGCGATGTCGCCCTCAAGCGTACCTCTTGTGAAATCCGGATCACTCCCTTCCGGCTCAAGCAGTCTGTGCTGGATCAGCTGATACTTGACAGCGCGGTCTGCACACATCTTGCAGGATGGTGTATTACCGCAGTGGAAACCCATGAATGTATCGGTCAGCTCGTAATCGAACTTGCACTTGATGCTCTCATCATACATGCTCTTAGGTACGGAGTTGTTGATATCAAGCAATGTAACAGCGTCTTCTGAAACGCATGCTCCGATATATTCTGAAAAAGCTCCGTAAATATCTACTTCACATGATACAGGGATACCGCGGCTTGCAAGTCTTGAGTTGACATAACAAGGCTCGAATCCGAATGTCTCAGGGAACGCAGGCCAGCACTTATCAGCGAAAGCCACATACTCGCGCGCGCCCTTATGCTGATTCGCCCAGTCGAGCAGTGTCAGCTCAAACTGTGCCATTCTCTCGAGCATTTCCGGATAATACCTGCCCTCTCCCATCTCTGCCTTCATGTCCTCACAGACTTCAGGGATCCTTGCGTCTCCTGCGTGCTGCTTGTAGCTTACGAACAGGTCGAGTTCGGAGTTTTCTTCGACTTCCACTCCAAGCTCATAGAGTCCCTTGATAGGAGCGTTGCAGGCGAAGAAATCCTGCGGACGAGGTCCGAAAGTGATGATCTTAAGGTTCTTTACACCAATGACTGCTCTTGCGACAGGAACGAAATCTGCGATCATCTCCGCGATATCTTCTGCTGTACCGACAGGATACTCAGGAATGTATCCATTGAGATGTCTCATGCCGAGGTTGTACGAGCAGTTGAGCATTCCGCAGTAAGCATCTCCTCTGCCGTCGATCAGATTTCCGTCGCCTTCAGCAGCAGCCACGAACATGCATGGTCCGTCGAAATATTTAGCAATAAGTGTTTCAGGTGTCTCAGGACCAAAGTTTCCGAGGAACACGACAAGTGCATTGCAGCCTGCATCCTTTACGTCAGCCACTGCAGCCAGCATGTCTTTCTCGTTTTCTACCGTAACAGGGCACTCATAGAGGCTGCCCTTATAAGCCGACTTTATTGCAGCTCTTCTGCTCTCAGATAAGGAAATGATGAAGCAGTCTCTTGACACTGCGATCATTCCCAGTTTGACTTCAGGAATGTTTTTCATGGATATACCCTCCTTGGATGCTCCTGTTGGTTATGCAATATCTATGTTTTCTCCTGTGAGACCTATGTATGCGCCGGCAGCAGCTTCGCCCGATTCCGGGTGAGCAAGCAGCCACTTGTTGCGCGCCCACAGCATTTTGTCCTCTTCATTTGCGGCTTTTATTGAAGGTGCTTCCGTATTTGTGCCGCGCGGTAAAACTACCGCAACGCGGAACCCTTCTTCTGCATCGACATGACACGGCGCGTAGTGGAGTGCAGTCTCATACACTTCCACCGCAACACCGGCAGGCGCTCTGAACGCCTTTACCTTGCCTGTGTCCAGTTTGCCGTCTTCAATATCACTCATAAGTGCGAGCAGCAGCACGAAGTCTCCTGCTCCTATGTTGATTTCACTGTCCTTATGGTATTCCAGACAGTTCAGTTTTGTGTTTCTGCCCCAGCACATACCGAGTTCTACAGGCATGCCGCCGTATGCACGATCCGACAGTTCCCCGAATATTGAGCAGTCTTCAAGACTTTTGATAAACGGCTCATATGCCACACCGGATTCAGGAAGATCAATCTTATTCATTGCATCGATCAGCTCTGCAGTATCATAACCTTCCAGCACTTTGCCGTACGGCTTGAATTCTTTGTCATATACAGAATAAATCTTCATGTTGCCCTCCTAACGCAGTACAGGGAAAACACCTTTAAGTGCAGGATATATCAGACTGAATTTCTGATACTGATCCTCGTAACGTGCAGCGATCTCAGGATCAGGCTCTATGGTCTCAGTTACCGAGAGCAGTGCATCTGCGCAGGCATCCACGCTCTCATATTCTCCGCAGCAGACCATGGCGAGCATTGCGCCGCCGTATCCCGGACCTTCTTCGGTCTTAGGAATATCCAGACTGATGTTCAGTACATTGGCTATCATCTTGCGCCAGAGCGGTGATTTCGCACCGCCTCCGCAGATTTTCGACCTTTTAATATCGATATCCAGCGACTTTGCTACTTCAAATGAATCCCTGATAGCGAAAGCTACGCCCTCAAGAACAGCCTGAACCATGTCCGACCTGGTGGTATCCATGGAAAGCCCGGTGAAAGTTCCTCTCGCATCCGTATCGTTTATAGGACTTCTTTCACCCATCAGATAAGGCAGAAAGAAAACGTGGTTGCGGCCCATCTTATCATCGGTTATGTCTGTCTGCTCTGCGGCATAATCCTGAGTCTTCAGAACTTCATCGCACAGCCACTTGTTGCAGCTTGCGGCTGAGAGCATGCACCCCATCAGATGATACTTGCCGTCCGCATGTGCGAACGAATGCAGGGCATTGTTATGATCAACTCCGAACTTGTCCGATGAGATGAATATGGTGCCGGATGTTCCGAGCGATATATTGCAGTCGCCGTCTCCGACAGTACCTGTACCTACTGCAGCTGCAGCGTTATCGCCTGCTCCGGCTGCCACTTTCACATCCGCAGGCAGTCCCAGCATCTCAGCGATCTCAGGTTTTACCGTTCCAATACACTCATAGCTCTCGTACAGTCCCGGCATCACGCTCATATCTATGCCGCAGATATCCAGCATCTCTTCCGACCAGCACTTATGCTCAACATCCAGAAGCAGCATACCGCTCGCGTCTGAGTAGTCACACGAGTGGACTCCCGTCAGCATGAAATTGATATAGTCCTTCGGCAGCATGATCTTTGCAATACGGGCGAAGTTTTCAGGCTCATTATTCTTCATCCAGAGAATTTTAGGTGCCGTGAAACCCGCAAAAGCGATATTTGCTGTCAGCCGGGAGAGCTTCTCCTTGCCGATCTCCTCATTGAGCCATGCAGTTTCATCTGCGGTCCTGCCGTCATTCCACAGTATCGCAGGTCTGATGACTTCGTCATTCCCGTCAAGGGCAACCAGACCATGCATCTGGCCGCCGCAGCCGATGCCCCTGACATCAGCGGCATCCTGATCAGCAAGCAGCTCCTTTATGCCTGAGCAGCAGGCCTGCCACCAGTCGGCCGGCTCCTGCTCGCTCCATCCCGGGTTTGGGAAGGAAAGCGGATAGTCTCTTGTCACAGCCTTCAGAATAGTTCCTGCCTCGTCCACAAGCAGGATCTTCACTGAAGAAGTTCCCAGATCTATCCCGATAAATGTTTTTGTTCCTGTCATATCAGATTCTCCTCGGTTTCAGGATTGAACAGATGCATCAGGTTTGTATCAAATGTAAAGCCAATGTCTGTGCCATATGCAAATCCGGTACGGTGATCAGCCGGCAGGTCGGTAGCCTGGATGACCATGACAACGTCCTTGCCTTCTGCGTTTACATGCAAATGTATTGATGAGCCCATCATTTCAGAAACATCTACACGAGCCGGAATCGTCATCGGAGCCGAAATATCGCTCAGGATTAAATGCTCAGGACGGACGCCGAGCTTTACTTTCTGCGGCGCAAGATCTTTTGCCTCGTACTCCGCCTGCTTTTCCGGGGAGCACTTGAACTCAACGCCATTCACCACCACACTGTACTGTCCGTTGTCTTTCTTAAGCTCCGCGTCGAAAATATTCATGTGCGGTGTGCCGATAAATCCTGCTACGAACAGGTTTGCCGGATGATCGAAAACTTCCTGCGGAGTGCCGATCTGCTGAATGAAACCTCTCTTCATGATGACAATGCGGTCACCCAGTGTCATGGCCTCTGTCTGGTCATGTGTTACATAGATGAAGGTAGTATTGATCCTCTGACGAAGCTTGATGATCTCAGCACGCATCTCGTTTCTCAGCTTAGCGTCGAGATTGGAAAGCGGCTCATCCATCAGCATGACTTTAGGCTCGCGTACGATCGCGCGGCCGATCGCGACTCTCTGTCTCTGGCCGCCTGAAAGCGCCTTAGGCTTTCTGTCCAGATATTCAGTGATATCCAGGATCTCCGCTGCCTGGTTGACCAGACGCCTGATCTCGTCCTTCGGAGTCTTGCGGAGTTTCAGAGCAAACGCCATGTTCTGGAATACCGTCATATGCGGATAAAGCGCGTAGTTCTGAAATACCATCGCGATGTCTCTGTCTTTCGGCGCGACATCATTCATCAGTTTTCCATCGATGTAGAGTTCACCGCTGGAGATATCTTCAAGACCTGCGACCATGCGCAGTGTCGTTGATTTTCCGCAGCCGGACGGTCCGACAAACACGACGAACTCATTGTCCGCGATCTCGAGATTGAAATTATCGACCGCAGTAACTTTATCGTTATATTTCTTTTGTATATTTCGCAGTGATAATGTTGCCATATCGCTCTTCTCCTTTGATTAACCTTTGATTGCACCGGCGATAAAGCTTTCCTGAATCCTCTTGCTCAGGAAGATATAGACTATCAGAGTCGGGAATGTCGCCAGTACCAGCGCCGCTCCTATAGGTCCCCATTCAGTCGTGTACTGACCGGACAGTGCCTGAACACCTACAGGCAGCGTCCTCAGCGCATTCTTACTGATGAAAACGTTCGCGAACATCAGCTCGTTCCAGCACTGCAGGAAAGTGTAGATTCCGACAGTTGCTACAGCCGGTCTCATCAGCGGGACAATGATGCGGAAGAAAACTCCGAATACACCGCATCCGTCGATACATGCGGACTCATCGAGTTCACGAGGTATCTCGTTCATGAACCCTACGCAGACCAGAATGGCCATTGACAGGGAGAACGCGGAGTAAGGAATTATCAGAGCCCAGTAGGTATTGAGCATATTCAGTTTTGAAAGTGTAACGTACACCGGGACGATCGACGCGTGGATCGGAATCGTAAGTCCAAGCATGAAGAACTTGTTCAGTGTCTTGCGCCCTTTCCAGATCAGACGTGTCAGAGCGAATGTTGCCATCAGTGCAACACACAGGGTAATAATGATCGTCGAGATAGCGACGATGGCACTGTTCATGAAGTAAAGGCCCATATTACCTGTATGAAGCGCTGTAGTATAGTTGGACCACAGCCATTCCTTAGGCAGTCCTATAACGTTGTCCCCGAAGATCTCCGGATTGCTCTTCAGCGAGAATGTGAACATCCAGTATACAGGGAACAGATTGACTATCAGCCAGAAGATAAGTCCGATATATATTAAGACCTCTTTTGTTTTACTTGAATTTCTCATAGCTTTAGTCCTCCTCTCTGAATACCAGATTTATCAGCAGCGCAAATGCGAAGCAGAGGATGATCAGCAGAACAGCGATCGTACTTCCCATGCCGTAGCGGTTGCGGAGGAACAGCATGCTGATCATCAGCGTACTAGGCACTTCAGTTGCGTGAAGCGGTCCGCCGTTGGTCAGAACGTAAATAAGGTCAAATGATTTCAAAGATCCGGTAACAGCGAAAATAACGCTGATTTTTATAATAGGTTTGATATAAGGCAGGACTATATAACGGTTTACCTGCCCGTCGGTTGCGCCGTCAAGCATTGCGGCTTCACGGAGTTCAGGCGGAACGCTCTTGACTCCCGCGTAAAGAAGCAGCATGTGATAGCCGACGTACTGCCATATTATCGGCACAAATACAGCACCCAGAGCAGTGGCTTTTTCGCCCAGCCAGATGTGGGTAAGTTTATCCAGACCCAGAGCGCGAAGCCCTACATTCAGGATACCGTAGTCCGGGTTGTATATCTTCAGCCAGAGCTGGCCGATAACAACTGTAGAAATCAGAACCGGCATGAAATATACCGAAAGAAAGGTTCTTTCACCTTTAATCTTTTTGCCAAGCACCAGAGCCAGCGCGAGGGCCAGCGGCA
>JBGUVT010000195.1:0-14623 GCA_045220485.1 Anaerovoracaceae bacterium
TCCGGGAGCTATCGGCGATGTATTCATGTCTCAGGAAAACAGACCTGAAGCTATGGATTATTTCGACATGGTTCTCGCAGACGTTCACGGTCTCAGACCTTCCGAGCTCGTAGAGTTCAGAAAGAACGGCGGCAAGGTATTCGGCACATTCTGTGCTTATGTACCGGATGAAGTTATCTTCGCTGCAGGCGGAATCGCTACAGGCCTCTGCGCAGGTTCGCAGTTCTGGGTACCTGGCGGTGAGAGATACCTTCCGGCCAACACATGCCCGCTGATCAAGGCAATGCTCGGCGCAAGATTCGATAAGACATGCCCGTTCTACAGACTGGCTGATATCTACATCGGTGAGAACACATGCGACGGCAAGAAGAAAGCTTACGAGATCCTCGGCACAGATGTTCCTATGCACATCATGGATCTGCCGCAGATGAAGAGAGATAAAGACTATCTCAAATGGGCTGACGAGATCAAAGACCTTATCAAGGTAGTTGAAGAGACAACGGGCAACAAAGTAACCCCTGAAGCTCTTGCTGAGAACATCAAGAAAATCAATGCAAAGAGAGCTGCTCTCCAGAGACTCTACAGCCTCAGATGGAAAGATAATGTTCCTATCAGCGGAACCGACGTTCTGCTCATCTCGCAGATCGCTTACTATGATGACCCTGAAAGATTCGCAACAATGGTCAACAAGCTGTGCGATGAGCTCGAGAAGAGAGTTGCAGACGGCGTAAACCTTGCAGCAGGCAAGAAGAGAATTCTCATCTCCGGAACACCTATGGCTATTCCTAACTGGAAGCTCCATAACCTCGTTGAGACAAGCGGCGGTATCGTAGTCTGCGAAGAGACATGCACAGGCACAAGATACTTCGAGAACTTTGTTGACGAGAGCGGCAAGGATCTGGACGAGATGGTTCAGAACATCGCAAACAGATATATGGGCATCAACTGCGCTTGCTTCACACCAAACACAGCAAGATTCGACGATGTTGTCAGACTCGCTAAGGACAGCAAGGCTGACGGAGTCATCGATGTAAGCCTCATGTTCTGCCAGACATATGATATCGAAGGCAGAGCCCTCGAAGAGAAATGCAAGGCTGAGGGTATCCCGTTCCTCGGCATCGAGACAGACTACACTGACAACGATGCTCAGCAGCTCAAGACAAGAATCGGCGCATTCATCGAGATGCTCGGCTAACTACTGATAAAAAAGCCTGCATAACGATCCGTCAGGCGTGCTCGAGTTACCTGCCGAATGTTACGCAGCCTTTCTATAATTTATCGGAAATGTTAGAATATAGGGGCGGAGTTTTTTCCGCCCCTATATTTATGAAGAAAGGCAAATGATGGCAGAATATCTGCATTATTACATTCTGTTTCAGAATCATACGGATGCGACTGCAATGTACAGGTCGCTGAAAGGAAAGGGCATGTATGCCCAGATAAGCCCGACTCCACGTGAGCTTTCTGTCTGCTGCGGCGTTTCTCTTCTTGTCCACGGAGAAGACGTGGACAGGATAAAGGAGATAGCAGGGGATGAGAAGCTTGCGTATCTTTCTATAAGCGGACTAAACAACACATTCGATAATACGAGGCACAAATATGGCTAAAAAATATATAGGTATTGATATCGGCTCAACTGCATCAAAGGTTTGCGTTCTTGAAGAGGGGAAGGAACCTGTTTTTGAGGTTCTGCCGACCGGGTGGAATAGCAAGATCACTGCCGGCATCATCAGGGATGATCTCATCAAAAGATATGGAGACATCGATGATGCAAACATAATCGCGACCGGTTACGGACGCATAAGTGTTGACTATGCCGATCATGTGGTGACAGAGATCACCTGCCATGGAAGGGGCGGCTATGAGATGATCGGCCGCGACTGCACCATCATCGACATAGGCGGACAGGATACAAAATACATCAACGTCAAGAATGGCAGACCTGTCGACTTTCTGATGAACGACAAGTGCGCTGCCGGAACAGGCAAGTTCATTGAGGTCATGGCCAACAGACTCGGACTGACTATTGAGGAACTGTTTGAGCTTGCCGAGATCGGTAAACCGATATCGATCAGTTCGCTGTGTACTGTCTTCGCTGAGTCCGAAGTGATAAACTATATGGGAGAGGGCAGGAGCCGCGAAGACCTGGCTGCCGGAGTAATTGACTCTGTTGCTCTCAAGGTAGCGACTCTCGTCCAGAGGAAGGAGCTTCAGGATACCATAATTATTACCGGAGGCTTCAGCAATAACGAGTTCTTTGCGTCGCTTCTCAGTAAAAAACTTGGGAAAAAAGCACTCGCCATGCCTGACGGCAGATATGCGGGAGCCTATGGCGCAGCACTTCTTGCCTGTGAGAAAAATAAATAAGCCTGAGGGATCAGAACGTGAAAAAAAGAAAAGTCCGCAATCTTATTATCATTATATTTCTCCTCACAATTGCAGTAGTTGCAGCAGCGTTTTTTGTCATACAAAAGATTGCCGATTTACACCTTGAAGAGGCCAGGGAGGCGGCTGAGGAAGCCGCACAGAAGCAGGCCGAAGAAGAGGCTGATGAGCAGGCTCGCCTTGACAAAATAGCAGAGGAAAAGAACCAGTGGTATCTGATTTTAGTAAACAACTATAATGCAATGCCTGATGACTTTGACATAGAGACAGTTGAAGTCGAGGACGGATATTACATCGATGCGAGAGTAAATGATGCGCTCAAAGAAATGCTGGCAGACTGCAGAGAGGCAGGCTATTCGCCACGCCTGATATCCACATTCAGGACCCGTGAGACACAGCAATACCTGTACGATCATACCGCGAACAAGGCGGACACAGCCGTACCGGGCCACAGCGAACATGAATGCGGGCTTGCGGCTGACATAGTCGACGCCGGTTCACTTGGCTGGAGTGATCCGCTCATAGATGAGCAGGAGGATATGCCGGCTCAGAAATGGCTGATGGAACACTGCCAGGATTACGGTTTCATATTGAGGTATCCTAAAGATAAGGAAGATATCACGGAAATCATCTATGAACCGTGGCATTA
This sequence comes from Anaerovoracaceae bacterium, assembly GCA_045220485.1. Lineage (GTDB taxonomy): Bacteria > Bacillota > Clostridia > Peptostreptococcales > Anaerovoracaceae > Crickella. The sequence goes on from JBGUVT010000195.1 coordinate 3,035, forward strand.
CAGATATGTAGGTAAAGAGCATGCCGCGATCATTATGAGCAACGGCCTGTGCCTGGAGGAATACCTCAGAGACATGCAGGACTATTATAAGGTGCAGTAAGTGCAGTTACAAAAGGTAATAAAAAAGTGTTCAGCTCCTAGCTGAACACTTTTCGCTTTTATGAGAAGATTATTTCTTCCTGATCAGAATGAACGGTGTACACTGGTCATCCTGACCGGCCGGATTGTCCCTGATGATCTCGCAAAGCTGCTCGTCATTAAGAGTCACATCATCGCTTTTTCCGAGAATATCGCGGGTGAAGTCGTTTGCGTCAATGATGATGCATGACATACCGGTTTTCTCTTTGATCTCATTGCAGACACCGTTCGGATTTTTAGGGAGAGGAATACCGTACTCACCGTAAATAGGGAATACATCCGGATAGAAGCCGTCAAGCCCACGTACTTCCTCACCGACCATATCGTAGAAGATGCCTTTCTTTCCTACAAGCTTGCCGAAGCCTGCGCACACGGCAGCAAGGAACACCTTGGCACCTCCGTTGAGATCGATGGCATACTGCATCTTATATACATCGCCCACGCCTATGCCTGCCGAATTATGCTGAGTAGCGAAGCGGCTGAGGAATTTAGCAAGCTTTGTAACTTTTACATCTTTCTTAGGGATGACATTATTCTGACACAGAGAGACTATCTTTTCTGCGATTGCGAGCAGATCACCCTCCTGCCAGAGAGGCCGTACATAACGCTCAACGAGCTCAATATAGTCTTCACCGATCTCGATAAAGTGTGTCTGTATGGCGCAGCGATCATAATCGCCGGTAGAAGTTTCGATTGAAACATTTTTATTTGCATTTGCAGTGAATTCCATTGTTGCTATCCTTTTCTGGTTATGTGTTGCACAAAACACACGACTCGCTGTGCTCCGTCACCGGGAATGCCATCTCGTTCGACCTTGCTTCGCGGGGAACGGCTCTGACGCTTCGCTTGCGAGACTCGTTCCAGCCGCTCACCTACGTTCTCTCTCCGGCATTCCAGGCGTCTCCTGCGCAACGCTCGTCTTAGCGTTTTGTGCACCACCTGATATACAATGCTTACAAATAATTGTAGCATGCTTTAGTGTAAAATGATATGCAATTGAGATTCTATCATATTATTAAGTTTGAATGACATGCTGGCAACTTGCCGCGATGTATTGTAGAATTACATGGAAATCTGAAGAACCAAAGGAGGTTATAAAGTGCTGAGCCCTGGTTATATGATAAGAGTACTCAAGGGAATGAGCCTTGATAAATATAAGGACGTTCTGGACAGAACAGCGAAATTCTCGGGAATGAGCAAGGCTGCCATTACTGCTGATATGGCTAAATGCGCAGTTAAGTTTGGAGCGGGCTATTTTGATTATGTCACATTCGGCTTCTGGGATCTGACCGATGAACAGCGCGACACTTTCCTCACAAGACTGCGCAATAAGAAGCTCATCAGCCATTTCAACGATGATACATATGAGCATCTGTTCGACAATAAAGAGGACTTCAACAACCTGTTCAGGGATTACATTAAGCGTGATTTCATCAACTTCCAGACATCCTCAAAAGGAGAGGTGAGGGAGTTCGTTGAGAAGCATAAGGTGATTTTCTGCAAACCTGTTGACGGTTCCTGCGGTCATGGATGCATGAAGAAGAACATAGATGACTATGAGAGCTTTGATGACATGTACAGAGAACTTCTGCAGGAGGATTCATGGCTCCTTGAGGAGGTGCTTAAGCAGCATCCTGATAACGAGAAGGTCTATCCGTATGCGATGAACTGCCTGAGAATAATCACGGTAGTAGACAAGCAGAGAGTTCCTCACGTCATTTTCGCGACTCAGAAATTCGGGCTGAACGGCCGTGTAGTGGACAACTACGGATTTGGCACCCGTGTCGATCTTGAGACCGGTAAGATCTGCTCACCTGGAGTAAGCGGTGACGGATCAATGGCAATTATATATGATGAGCATCCGATGACACATTACAAGCTGATGGGTCACCAGGTACCGATGTTTAAGGAAGCGTGTGAGCTTGCAAAGAGTGCAGCTCTGGTGGTTCCTCAGGTCAGATATGTGGGCTGGGATATAGGCATCACACCTGACGGACCGGCCATAGTCGAGGGCAACAATTACTGTGCTCATGATTTCTGGCAGCTGCCTGCCCAGACTCCTGAAAAGACCGGCATACTTCCGGTATTTGAAGCGATCGAACCTGATCTGAATGTAAGATAAAAATACAAACAAATAAAAAAGAGCTGTGCCGGGCTGAAGCTCAGACACAGCTTTATTTTATTGTTGTTGCTCCTCCGGTTCCGACTCCGGCTCCTGCGCAGGCTCAGGTTTAATAACTCCGTATCCGTAGATCACAGGATCGTCGATAAAGTATCTCTTCTGCCGGCACAGGTCACTTGAGTTACCCTCTATAGTAAAGACCCTGTCACCGGATACACCTGTTACGATGCCGACATGGTCACGGCCTCCGTCCTGATCCCAGTCAAAGAATATGAGATCACCGGGCTCCGGAGTGTCTCCCATGAGACGCCACTGGTCACGAAGTACAAACCAGTCTGCACCGTCACTGACCAAAGCAAACTTTGGAGCGTCTCCTGAACTGATGAAACCGCACTGTTCTTCACACCATGAAACAAAGCATGCACACCATTCTACACGATCCTTGAATCCGAACCATGTCCAGAAAGGCTCGCCGCCCTTATTGCCGAGCTGACCCTTAGCTGCGTTGATGATTGGCTTGTCTTCAACGACGGATACGACCTTCTTTATCTCATTAGAATAAATCCTGCTTCCGATAGCCCTGCCTGCGAGATACCCGCCTCCGACGGCTATGGCAGCTGCCACTATGAGAGATATGATGCGTCTTTTGGCAAGCTGACGTTTTCTTTTTTTGCGCAATATGCGTCTTATTTCCTCATCTGTCATAGTAATAGTATACATCATTAGACAAGCGCGGACAAATGCTATATTATAGATATAAAGGACAGGAGAGAGAGATGAAAAGGAAAAAATCAACTCAAATACTGATTATACTGATGCTGCTGACAGCGCTGGTCTTCGTTATAGTAGCTATCATGTCTGCAAAAAGCACCTATAATAAGAAAGTTGCAGAAGAAAAGATCACCGAGCCTGATTTCTATGCAATGGCTGAATTCAGCAGCCAAAATTCAAAGGCGGTCATGAAGGCGCTGAAATCAGGAAGCGCTGAAAAGCTTGGAAGTCTTATGATCGACCCGAAAGGAGCAGAGGATGTTATCGCCTTTGCCAACTGGGGTGATGCAGATATGGATAATGCAGTTTCTCTGGGAGCCGGCAGTTTTTCCGCTGCACCTGATAAAAAGGGCATGATAGACATATGTGAAAGGTTTGTAGTGCCTGCAGGAGAACAGAAATATGTCCTGTATATTGAAACACTTACTTCAAGGCATGGCATGAACAACGAAGGTGTTAAAGTGGTTGCGGCTACAACGTATGAACACTTCGAACAGCTGGACTCCGGGTGGAATGGAGAAAATGACGACAGCAGTGCTGTTGCAGGTGAGACTTTCGTACAGAATAAATAAAATTTAATATTTATAATTTCATATGTAGATTGACGCTTGCCGATTCGTCAGATTAAATGAAATTGGCGGACTTTACGCTCTGCAGAAAACAGACTAAAACCAGCAGAAGGGTGGCAACAGATATGAAATCTACAAAAGGCAGAAGAGTAAAACGGACATTGACAGCTTTGCTTTTGATGTTCGTTCTTTCTTTCTCTACAGTATTTGCTGAACCAGAAACACAGCCGGAGAACACAGAAAATCCGGTTCAGACAGAAGATCCGGTTCAGACAGAAGATCCGGTTCAAACAGGGGATCCCACTGAAACGGGCGATGGTACTGAACAGGTTACGGAAACACCGCAGGAAGCTCCTGCAGTACAGGCTCCGGTACAGACCCCGGCGCCTGTTCCTGCTGCAACAGCATCAATTATAAAGAAGGGCAAGTACTATTACTACCAGTATTCAAACGGAACGATCCGCAAGAAGGCCGGATTCGTTACAGTGAACGGTAAAAAGTATTACATAAGAAAAGGCGGAAAAATCAGAACCAGCAAAACTTTCAAGGTTAAGAAAAAGTATTACCGTGCCAATAAATACGGCGTTATCAAGACCGGTGTATATAAGTGGAAAGGATATTTTTACTATTCCAGCGCATCCGGAGTGCTGCAAAAAAAAGAGGGCTTTGTAACCTGGAACGGTAACCGGTATTTTGTGAAAAAGGGCGGAAAAATCGTCGTTAACGCAGGATTTGCCGTAAAAAACATACCTTATGCGGCTGATGAAGCCGGCGTAATAAAAGTGCTGCCGATACCTGGCGGGGACGGTAGTCCTGTAATTGATGTAGCCAAAGCTCAGGTAGGAATCATGACAGGAAAAACGTACTGGGTCTGGTACTACAAAACGAAATTCAAGGATACAGACCGCACTCCGTGGTGCGGAGCATTTGTTGCATGGTGTTATAATGCGGCGGGTATGTATGACAAAATAACTGTCGCAAAAAAATTCGGACCTCTCGGATATGTTCCGAGTTATTCAAGATATGCCGATAAAAACGGCAAGTGGGTCAAGAAAAACGAGGCAAAAGGCGGAGATATCATCATCTTTGGCAGAAACATGCATGTCGGCCTGGTCGAGGGCGTTGTCGGAGATTACATTATTACTATAGAGGGCAATGCAGGACCTACTGCTGCGATAGGAAGCAAAAAGCCAGGCGCGGTTGTCCGTAATGCGTACAGGCTTGACTACAAAAAGATAAAAGGAATCATACGTCCGTAATGATTAAATCCATTTTGGATTAATCCTGCAGAACATTGATGATTAGTGGTAGAATAATATAACGGAATTGCAGGGACAGGCCGGAGGAAGCAGCATGTTCAAGAAATTCAGAGAAAGCCCGTATGCAAAAGCGGCATTTCTGATACTCGTATGCGGTGGACTTCTGATCGTATTCAACAACTGGATCACCAAGAACCGCATATCGATCGGCTTTGAGAATATCAATAATACGCTGGCGCCTATCTACATAGGCGGTATTCTTGCGTTCATTCTTTGCCCTGTATATAACGCCTGCGTGAAATGGTGCTATCCGCGTATGCTGGCCGGAGCAAAGAATAAGGGCTTTTCCGTAGGCGCCATGCTGGTGCAGGATGAGGGGGAGCTTTTTGTTGATAAACAGGAGAAGCGCAATATACTCGGCGCTGCAAGAGCTGTTGCATCACTGGTGTGCATTGTAGTGGTTGTAGGCCTGGCGGGATTGTTTGTGTACTTTGTCGTACCGCAGGTAGTTGCAAGTGCGGTCAATCTGGTCAATACCATGCCGCAGAGACTGGCATCCTTTTCAAGCTGGTGCAATATTCACCTCAGTCACTTTCCGTTTATTGCGATCTGGGTCGACAACCTCGCAAATGCTGAGAACAGCGAGGTCATGCAGTGGATACAGGAGCATATCCTGAGCGGCAATGCGGCAAGCATCGCAACGATGGTATCCAACGGAGTTATTCTGGCGGTCAAGTACGTGGCAAATGCCTTTATCGGGCTTCTGATCATGGTATACCTGCTCAACTACAAAGAAAGACTTTTTGCTATAACCCGCAAGATAGTCAATGCCACATGCAGTCAGAAGCGCAAGGCAAGCCTCTATGAGTTTGCAAATATTGTCAATGAGACATTCATCGGATTCATCGTTGGACGCATCATAGATTCGTTCATAATAGGAGTGCTGACATTTATAATACTGAAAATCTGCGCGATACCATTTGCCCTGATGCTGAGCGTGATAGTAGGTGTGACAAATGTCATACCATTCTTCGGTCCGTTTATCGGCGCGATTCCTTCAGTGTTCATACTGTTGCTCGAGAATCCTATTGATGCATTGTATTTCGTAATAATTATAATTGTTATACAGCAGCTCGACGGTAATGTAATAGGTCCTAAGATCGTAGGCAACGCGATAGGCATAGGAAGTTTCTGGGTACTGATTTCAGTACTGATTGGAGGAGGGCTGTTCGGGTTCCCGGGTATGGCCCTCGGTGTGCCGGTATTTGCGGTATTCTACAGATATGCAGACAAGCTTATGACAAGCAGTCTGAAGCGTCGGGAAAAGGATACACACACCTCGTACTACTACAGCCTGGAGCCATATGGACTCGAGGATGATGAGGTTGAGCTCGAACCTGAGAAGAAACATCAGCAATCACTGTTTTCAAAATTCAGGAAGAGCAAAAAAGATATTTCACAAAACAAATTTGCTTTTGACCCTAATGACCGCGTGAGCGCTCTTGACAGAGATGCCAATAAACCGGGTGCAGTCAACGGTCAGGATAAGGATCTGCTTGAATAAAGAGGAAAGATGAAAGAAATCATCTCTAAAACAATAGAAAGAATAAGTGGTGTTGTGCCTGGAGATCGCATACTCAGAAATGAGCTGATGAACAGGCACACTTCATTTCGCATTGGCGGCCCGGCAAAGGCTTTTGTCATAGTAAATAATGAAGAAGAGCTTGCCGCCGTGCTCGCTGCCGTCACTGAAACAGACGCACAACACATGATAATAGGCAATGGCTCAAACCTTCTGGTTTCAGATGAAGGCTATCCGGGCATCATGATAAAACTCGGAGGCGACTTCGAGTCCATAGTGTATGACGGGGACGACCCATGCAGGGTAAAGGTAGGAGCAGCTATGCTCATGTCGAGGACATCAGCGTTTCTGACTGAAAACGGCCTCAGCGGGTTCGAATTTGCAAGCGGTATACCCGGAAGCATAGGCGGAGCGGTATTCATGAACGCGGGAGCCTATGGCGGCGAGATAAAAGACGTAGTCAGATCTGTCCGGGTTATGGATCCGGATGGGACGAATCTTCGCACTGTAAGCAATGAAGAAATGCAGTTCTCTTACAGACACAGCATGGCAGAGGATGAGGGAATACTCATTCTTTCTGCAGAGATGGAACTAAAAAAGGACGATCCTGAAGAGATCGCGGCAAGAGTAGCTGAACTGCAGTTTAAGAGGAATTCCAAGCAGCCGGTCAATTATCCGAGCGCAGGCAGCACATTTAAGAGGCCTGTCGGCGGATATGCGGCGGCTCTTATCGAGCAATCCGGCCTCAAGGGTTATACTGTGGGAGGTGCCCAGGTGTCGGAAAAGCATTCCGGGTTCGTGATCAATATAGGCGGTGCCAGCTGTGAAGACGTGCTGGCGGTTATGAGACATGTTAGAGAGACAGTTTATGCGGACTCGGGTATTATGCTGGAGCCCGAAGTGAGGCTGATCAACTGCAGCCTGTAGAATCATGAAAATGAGTATTGAGGATATTAAAAAAGAATACAGACTTAAATTCGATCACCACACTCATACGATCTATTCGAGAGTGGGACCGTATTTTCACGGAAAAGGACGCGTCATAGACAATGCCCGTGCTGCAGCGAAGAGAGGTCTTGATTCGCTCGCTATAACAGATCACGGACCGTTCGATTTTTACGGTATCGATCTCCGCAAACTTTCGCAGATGAGAAGGGATATCGCACTGGCTATTGGCGCTTTCCCTAAACTCAAGATATATCTTGGAGTGGAAGCCGACATCGTAGACACACCAAACGGGCTCGATATTACTCCTGAAGACTTCAGGAAGTTTGATTTCGTAAATGCGGGTTATCACTATGTGCCGAAATGCCATATGGTGCATAACTTTGTGGCGTTCAGGTTCCCGTGGCCAAAGAAACTGCGGGAGAAGCTCAGACGGCAAAATACTGCACGCATCGTAAAAGCTCTCAGGAGCAATGACATAAAGACGCTTACACACCCGGGCGACAAGGCATTCATTGATGAGCACGCTGTAGCAAAGGCGTGTGAGGAGACCGGTACGCTGGTTGAGATCAACGCCAGACACAAGCATCCGGATGTGAACGATCTTCAGATCTATAAGCAGTATGATGTTAAATTCGTCATCAACAGCGATGCACACAGGCCGAGATATGTAGGGCGCTTTGCGGAAAGCCTTGCACTTGCCATGGAGGCCGGTATAGATCCGGACAGGATAGTGAACATACAGAAGAGGTAAAAGAAGAGAAATGGAAGTTGTAATCATAACCGGAATGTCAGGCGCGGGACGCAGCAGAGCAGCAGACTGGTTCGAGGACCAGGGCTATTACTGTGTCGACAATATGCCGCCGGTCCTGATAAACAACTTCCTTGCTATGGCTTCATCTGCTGAAAACAATATAGAGAAAGCTGTATTCGTAGCTGATCTCCGCAGCGGACACTTCTTCGGTGAACTCGTGGATGTCATTGATGATCTCAGGAGCAGGGAAGACATAGATCTTACCGTGCTTTATATGGAAGCAGCCGTATCCGAGATCGTGAAAAGATATAATGAAGTGAGGCGCAATCATCCTCTGACAGGAGGACAGGCGAGCGCCAGTGCAATAGAAGAAGAAAGGGAAAAACTCAGGGAGATCCGCAAAAAGGCTGATCTTATACTGGATACCAGCAGCCTCAAGCTTCCTGAGATGGTTGCTGAGCTGGATCGCATGTTTTTCGGCGGCTCAGGATCCTCAACGTTCGCGGTAAACATAAGCTCTTTCGGATTCAAGTACGGTATACCGACAGAGTCCGATGTAATGTTCGACGTGAGGTTCCTGCCTAATCCTTTCTATGTCCCAAGCCTTAAGAAGCTTACGGGTAATAATAAGAAGGTGAGGGATTACATATTTAAAAGTGAACTGGCGGGCGAGTTTGTTGAATCGGTGCATTCATTGCTTATATCGATGGTGCATGGATATATAAATGAAGGAAAGTATCATCTGAACATAGCTTTCGGCTGTACGGGGGGTCATCACAGGTCTGTGGCGATTGCGAACGCTGTTGCCGAAGAATTCAGGAAAGACGGCATGAGGGTACGTGTATATCACAGAGATCTTGACCTTCAGAATAAGAAAGGATAGAAGACAGGGGACGGAGTGTCATTTTCTTCAGATGTAAAGAGTGAATTGGCGAGGGTAGAGCCCTCCAAGAAATGCTGCATGCTGGCTGAGATCGCGGGATTCCTGAGAGCATCGGGATCGATAAGGATCACAGGCGGCAGTTTTGCTATTGTGGCATCTACTGAGAGCGCTGCTGTTGCGAGGCATTTCAAGGTTCTGATCGAGACCTATTTCCGCAACAAGGCAGACCTGGCAATCGGAGGTTCACACAGACCCGGCAGCCAGGGGAAAAAGGGAAAGAATACGTATTATATAAATATCAGCCCTGACGAGAAGTCAATGCAGATCCTTCGTGAAACAGGCATGCTGCTCATACGCGAAGGTGACGACTACTTCAGCGACGGTATTTATCCGCCGATCGTTAAATCCAAATGCTGCAAAAGATCATATATGAGGGGAATGTTCCTTAGCTGTGGCACCATGTCGGATCCGCGCAAGGGCTATCACCTCGAATTCGTGCTCGACAAGGAGCAGAGCGCCATGGATCTGAAGAAACTTATCGGGTCATTCGATGACCTGGCGGCATCTGTCGCAAGGCGCGGAGAGAATTACGTCGTATATATGAAGAAAGCGGCATATATCAGCGACATGCTGGGAATCATGGGTGCCGGAAGTGCAGTTCTCGATTTCGAGAGTATACGTGTCAACAAGAGCATGCATGGCGAGATAATGCGCATCATCAACTGCGATAATGCAAATGTCGACAGAACATTGCTGGCAGCTGAAGAGCAGCGCGGCTGGCTGGCTAAGATAGCTTCTGCAGAGGTTGGAAGAGAGCCGGATGCAGATGAACTGACAAACCCTCTGTCCGACTTCTGGAGCAATGGACTCAGACATCTCCCGCCACAGCTGAAAGAGGCTGCATATCTAAGACTGTATAAGCCGGAGGCAAGTCTCACTGAAATCGGTGAGGCACTGACACCTCCTGTAGGAAAGGCGGCGATCAGCAAGCGGTTCGCTAAACTGCGGGCTCTCGCCGAAAATGTCAACAGTGACAGTTCTCACTGACGCTTTATGGTGAAGATAAATGGAAAAGAATCAGATCATTAAACTTATAATAGAAGACATGCTCGATGACGGCAGGGCTTTCGGAAGATACGAAGGCTGTGCCGTTTTTGTGAGTGGCGGTGCGGTCCCGGGCGATGAAGTGAAAGCCCGGATAACCAAGGCAAAGAAGTCGTCGGCAGAAGCTGTGATGACAGAGATCGTTTCGGCATCGCCTGACAGGGTCGATGCAGAATGCCCTTATGCCGGCAGCTGTGGAGGCTGCACAATGCAGGAACTCTCATATGAAGCTCAAAAGAGGCTCAAGGAGGAGCAGGTAAAGGCAAAGCTCAAAAGACTTGGCGGGCTTGACGATCCAAAGGTAAATGAGATCATAGGAGCTGACACACTGAAGTACTACAGGAACAAGGCTGTGTTCGCTATTGGACCACACGGAGAAGTGGGCTTCGTGAAGGGCAAAACTCACTTCGTAATGGACATCGATGACTGTCTGCTGCAGACCGATGCCGCAATGGTATGTGCTGATGCAATGCGTGCGTTCCTTAAGAAAAGCGGTATTAAGGGCATTACACAGCTGACAGTCAGGACCGCATTCGGGACTGGCGAGGTTATGACAGTTCTTGAGGCAGATAAGAAAGAGATTCCGCAGATTGATAAGCTTGTTGAGATGTTTGATGATGCGGTTTACAGCCTGAGCTGCGATGAAGAGGGTAACCCTGCATCAGATACTCAGGAATACAGCCTGGAATCGGTTGCCCTGATCCATAAGGGCAAGTGCCATATTATCGCAGGTAAACCGACCATCAATGAAGAGGTGATAACTGAAGACGGACGCAGCCTGAAATTCGAGATAAGTCCTCAATCGTTCTATCAGGTGAATCCGGAGCAGATGGAGAGACTGTATGACAAGGCTGCGGAGTATGCAGATCTGAAAGGCGGAGAAACGGTTCTTGACCTTTACTGCGGAGCAGGAACTATCGGATTATGGCTGCTTGAGGATCTCAGAAAGAAGAACCCTGAAGCTTTCGGAAAGACCAGGGTCATCGGGATAGAATCAGTAAAGCCGGCGGTTCTCGATGCCAACAGAAATTCAGTTATCAATGGAGTTATAAACACCAGGTATATATGCGGAAAAGCAGAGGAAGAGCTCCCGGGTATGATGGGCCTGGCAAAGCTTTATAAATGGAACGAGGTAAACGAGAGAGTTGAGCGTGAGCCGGAAATCAAACTGGAACATGCAGATGTGGCGGTGCTTGATCCGCCGCGTGCCGGCTGCGCCGAGCCGCTGCTCGCCGCAGTGGTGCAGGCCGCACCCGATCGCATCGTATATGTTTCCTGCGATCCCGGCACGCTTGCACGCGATATCAAATACCTGACTGTTAATGGATACGAATTCATCGAAGCCACACCGATTGATCAGTTCCCGATGACATCACACGTTGAGACCGTCTGTCTACTAACACATAACTGACAGTGGAAGGGCTGAAATGGCTTGAAATCAAAGGGTTTGGGCGTTTTTGCC
>JBGUVT010000196.1:0-6212 GCA_045220485.1 Anaerovoracaceae bacterium
CGTTACCCTCTCATTTGAGATTTCAGTCATGCAGTTCTCTAAAACCACATTTTCAATATTCAATTGTAAACGCGACCTTAGGCTACGCTTTTGTCGGTTATTCCTACCGTTTTAGGCATAGAACGTGTCGCACTATTGGCGAATTCGTCAAAAATGAACTGCACCGGTACCGGCAGACTGCCTCCGTACTTTTTGTCAGCTACCTCAAACAGCTGCTGGAACAGTTGAGTGTAGAGGATACTCACAAGGAAGTTGAAGCTCGTGTCATTATCCGGGATGATTGCAAACAGAGCGGTCTTCTCCTCACCTATCCTCCAGAGATCCAGCTCATCCGTGATCGTAAGCGATGCAATGCTGTCGAGGTTAAACTTATCCAGTCTCGCTGCAAGTGTGATCTGTATCGACTTCAATGTCTTGCCTGAGCCCGAGTGATATGCATCGTAGTATTTGAGAGCTATGTGATCCGGATCGGTCTTTCTGAGATCGAAGAAAAGCGTATCCAGTGCGCTCAGCATTTTGCTGTCCTCCTCATCCACTTCACCGGCTCTTAGCATCTCCATAACCATTGCAAAGTTCTGCTCATCCTCCGGTGCTTCATACTTCAGGTAGAAGACAAGTGCCATCAGTAGCATCTGAGCTGCGTTATCCCAGAACGGATCCTGAGTGGTCGAACCTGGTGGCGTTGTCGCCTTAAAGAGATTCGTAACCAGTCTCTGCACGTCGTTGTCATCTCTAAGATAAACAAACGGATTGTAGCAGTGGCTCTGGTAAGGATGGATCAGGTCCAGGATTCTTACCTGATACCCGCACTCCTCAAGCATTCTTCCTGTGGACAAAGCCAACTCGCCTTTCGGGTCAGTCAGGATCATGCTGAATTCCGCACCATTGCCTGCTGCCTGCATGACATTCGGTTTCACGAAGAACCGGGTCTTTCCGGCTCCGCTTCCTCCGATGATCAGGATATTCAGATTTCTTCTGTGCCTTTGAGCATTGAATCCGATCCTCACATTCTGAGTCAGTATCTTGTTCATACAGTCAGGCTTCTGTCTGTACTTACGGTTTACGGCTGCAGCATCGCCCCATTTAGCTGAGCCGTGTTCTTCTCCTTTCCGGTAGTTCCGGCGTGTAGACAGCCATATACCGATGCCCATGACATATAAAAACAGGCAAAACAAAACAGCCTTAAGGCTGCTGAATGACCACTGTATATTCCAGGGCTCGGCAAATATTTCATCCATCTGAGTAATGAGCTCAAAGATGCTCCCTTCCCAGCATGGTGCGATCTTGAGTCCTATCCACACGACCGGCACTGCGCCGGCGGCGGCAATAAGTAAATCATCCCTGTGATTACCTTGCGTACCCGTATGTGTCTCCTTTTTCCGCTACCATCAGATTCCTTGGTCCGTGTTCGATGATCTTCATGATGAGTTCATCGATAGGATCAGTGGGGCGAGACTCTCTGATCTGCTGATTCCTGAATAGATTCAGAGCATTGATCAGGATCCCCTGTTCATACTCATCTATTTCTATCTTCTTTGTCCGTATCATCCTTTAGCGCTCCCTTCCCGGTAAAGGCACCGCTTTAACAACATCCTTTGCTGCATCGATTCCCTTTGAGACCACATCCCTTGCAAGCTCTTTTGCCTTCTCTGCTTTCTCCCTGGCAATCTCTGCTTTGTACATGGTCAGCTTCTCTCTGACCGATGGCCTTTCCTTACCAGGGAGGCCATTTGAGCGGTCTGCTTGCGTTGAGCTTGGCTCTGACAGAGGGTCTCGGCCTGTCTTTGCCAAACTGGGGTTTACCTGAAGTTCCTCCTTCTTCGGCACGTCATCTATGCTGCGTCCTTCGATAGGCTCTTCATCATATGCCGGAGGAAGTCCTCTTTCAGGGTCAGGCATTTCCTCCAACTCACCCTCAGGCCTGCCGCCCTGCAGCGCCTCCTTCACAGACTTGTCCTTAGGGAACATCTTGTCCTTGTCCTTAAGGATGTTCAACGATACATCTGCGCGGTCAACAGTTGCCAGCCTGAAGCGCTCCGTGATTCTCTGGATCTTGCTTGCGTCTTCTGCTCTTGCGATGACATCTACCGCTGCATTCTGGTCCTTGTTGCTTTTATCCTTCAGCACACAGTAAAGTACTCCGTAACGCTTTGCCTCCTGCGAGAACTTCGGTAAGTCCTTTTGTGTGATCGTATAGACCTTAAGCTCCTTACCGGACTTCAGCATACTCGTCAGTCTGGCTTTGCCCTTGGTCTTCTGTTCCTGCTTGAGAGTCGCATACAAAAGAAGCGCGATATTCTTCGCGCCGTTGCCGGATATCTTGGCCGCGACCTCCACTCCTTCAAGTGACAGTCTGACGACCTGTTCTGCTGCATCTCCTCCCGGATTCATTCAATCATCTCCCTTCCGAAATATTCATAATAATCGGGAGTCATACTCCTCATTTGTCTTTACCTATTGATGTCCTGTTCTTCCTTACAGATTCTCCGGCTGTTTTTCTACGCTCCTTGCTGTATGGTGCCGTAAACCTGATCTGAAGCCTAGACTTTTCAAGCTCATATGTCATACCGCCATACTCTTTATCTTCAACGGTCTTTCTGCATAAATCAGGGTATTTACTTGCGAAGTCCTTCAGTCTTCGCTTCAGGTCAGCGTTGAATGTGTAAATGATCACAGGCTCATCGGTTTCATCGAATCGAATGATCGTCTCACGCTCTTCTTTTAACCCTCTTTTTGCCACATGAACCTCCTTGTGTTTTTCTGGTCGTCACCAGCTTTTTTGTCTTATCTTTTTTGCTCATCGACCCATATATCCTTTTTAAAAAAGGACCTCGTTTTTTCCTGGTCGTCACCAGGCTTTTTTGAGCAAAATGGCCCCGAAAAGGCACACTTTTTGCAGGGTACTACCTCGCTTTTTCACGCTGCCGGTCTCTGTCGATGATTTCGAGATTTTCCCTGACATGATCGGAGCGCTCCTGCACCTGTGTGCACACCTTGAGTTCCTTCCTGAGTTCTCTGAGTTCGGCAGTCAGTTCAGTCACTTTGTCTCTGGCGGCATCTATCTGAGCAATGGGGATATTCCGCCTGGATACTTTGCGCATCTCATCTCTCTCTGCGGATACGGACTGCATCTTATCCTCCAGCTTCTCCACAAGCAGAGAAAGATCTTCGTCGTTGCTCACATGGTACTTCGACAGGAGCTTAGCCTGTTCAGAGTACTGATCACACTTCAGAAGATCTTCCTTCAGCAGTATATGGAGCTTGGTCGGGTTCTGCTGATACTTCGGCAGATATCCGAGCTCATAACAGTACCTGAGATAAAGCTTCTCAAGTCCGCTTCGTCCCATGATGCGGTCAATGCGTCTACGCAGATTGTAGTGATTCGATCGGTGGTACTGCTGCCGCACTCTTTCAGTCCTGACTGACGGATCGTTCTCATAGATCCGTCGCGCTATGCTCTCACGGGTGTAGTTCTCACCGAGCTGATGGATCCTTATTGGCTTCTTCCAGCCGGGCGGTGTTATTGTCCAGTACTTGCGCTGCGGATCAAAGCGATAGCTGTATCCGCGGCTTCTGAGCTCCGCCTTGAACTCCTCGATCGTAAGGCTGAGCGCGATTGCTTCATCGATAGATTTCCGTGCGACATTGTATCTGGTTGGCATGCCTGCCCGCTCCATCTTATACAGATAAGTATTCACACGCTGTCCCTTCGGATTCTTTATCACGGACAGCCCGTGCTCCTGACAAATGCGGTCAGACATTTCTCTCAGCATACCTGTCGTCTCCCTGCAGCCGTGGAATCGCTTACCGTCTTTGAAGGAGATCGAATTGATGACCAGGTGATTGTGGACTGCAGCCGTATTTACATGAGTTGCGACAACGATCTGGAACCTGTCTCCCCATAATCTTCTCGCCAGCTCAACACCGATGCTGTGTGCTTCAGACGGATTGACCTCGCCCGGAGCGAAGCTCTGGTAGGCATGGAATGCGACGATGCCGCCTTCCTTGCCGAACCTCTTCTTGACCATTGCGAATTCATCCCTCGCACATCTCTTGTTGCAGTTGATCGTGCTGACATAGTACTTCATCTCGGTCTTGTCTTCATTGGCCGCATACTCGATGACATCCTCCAGTGCCTGCAGGGATTCCTCCGTCATACCTGCATTCGGATTAAGAGTCTTCTCACTGTTCTGCACATAGATGATCGGTGCAGCGAAACTGTTCTTGATCGGCCATATCTTTGTCACTGCCATCAGTCTTTCCTCCTGTCCGGTATAAGGTATCTCTGCTCGATGGCCTGCTGGAACAGATGCCACTTTTCAGCTTCCCGTTCAAGGAAGCTGACGCTACCCTCATCTTTCACGACGGTCTGGAGCTGCTCCAATCTGTCACCCATTCCTCTGACGAGATCCATGACCTCATAGAACCTGTCATCCGGAGCCGGTCTTGGCTCGTAACCTGCTATGAGCATCCTGATGAAACGGTTATGATCCATGCAGGCTGCAGATGCTTTTTTGTGCAGGTCTTCCTTCTCCTCAAGAGTCAGGTAGACCGGCACTCTGTATCCTCTTTCTCTCAATGGTGATCACTCCTTTCTTCTCGGCTTGCCTGAGCGTTCAGCTATAAGTGCTCACGTCCGATGGGGTTTCAGGGGCTTGCCCCTGAGGTGCGAAGTCGGGCGTGAGCGCTACTTTGCTCTGCTTGCTAAAGTTATGCAGCCTCATCTCGCCGGCTCCCTGTCCAGATCCTTCGGATCGTACCTGAGGACCATCAGGCCTTCATCGCTGCGGTAATAGTGTTCCGGCAGATCGAATTTCTTTCTCATTTCTTCCTTCAGATCATCCGGAAGCGATAGGAAAGTTTCGCTTTCGATTGGTGCGTAGCAAATAAAAAACGGGCCTGCGATCACATCCATCACACGTCCGCCTTCATCAAATATTGCTCTGCTTGGCTTCATCTGCATCAGCTTTCCTTCGTCATTACAGATGAGCGCTACGTCGTCATACCGGGGATCTGTATCGGAATGGAATGGAAAAAACTCCTGTATAAGTCCTCCGACCATTGCCTGCATCGTCTCCAATTTCTCTTCCATCTCGACTGTTTCTGCCCTCTCTCCGGGCTTACAGTAGACCACACTGATCGTGGTTTTTTCATTAGATTCTGCTTCTGTCATTCGCTTTTGCTCCTTTCGTTTTATATAGTCTTTTGGAATGAACATGCATGAGATAATCATTACAGTCCTTCCCTTTTGGTGGCGGCTCATTGCGTATTTCATACCTGTCTTTTAGCTGTTCAGTGATAGATAATGCTGCAGCTCTGCCGGCATTATCGTTATCCAGATGCAATGCTATGGTCTTCACTTCAAGGTGATTCTGTAGCGCATTATCTAATGCTGCAGGGAGTTTCGAAATTGGTTTATTAGGGCTTGGTGCATATACGCCTCCGAGAGATACCATCGTTTCTGCTCTCCAGTTACCTGTTTTCATCTTCATAATTGTCGCGTATGAGAGCAGATCGATGGCACTCTCGAATACATGGATCGTATTGCTATTTGCCTCGATCCTGAATGAATACCTTTTATCCGAACCAACTGCTTCACCCTTAAACCGGGAATCATCACGGCTTGAGCGGAATGATGCATATGCTGCCTTCCCATTCTCATCAAACCCCAGAAAGACGCAGTTGTGATACACCTCAGACTCAAATATGAGGCCATTATCAATGCATTCTTTAATTATGTCATAATCAACACCCCGACCAACCAGATACCAGATGACCGCCATTTCATTTTCATTTTTTTCCGGCAAAAGCAACGTTCTTTTTACATCACAATCAGGTTTTCTGCTTATTTTTGCGTCAGTATCATTAAGATCCGTGCCTTCCTTGGTAAGAATCTTCATGGCATCCATGAACTTCATTCCTTTTACCTTGATAAGGTAGTCAAGTGCGGAGTTTCCTCCGAAGCCCCTGCTCCACCACATCCATTTACCATTCGATATTTTCAGGCTGTCATGTTCCCTGGTGCAGTAAGTATTCCCTCTAACATGAATAAGTTCTGTTGGCTCATAGGTCTGTAAATATGTCAGAAGATCTATGGATCGCGCATGTTCAATTTGTTTCTCTGTATAGTACGGCATATGTCATTCCTCCTTCCAAATAAAAAGCAGAAGCGTCATATGCTTCTGCTCATGTAATCAATTCGATAACTTGGA
>JBGUVT010000197.1:0-2037 GCA_045220485.1 Anaerovoracaceae bacterium
ACGTGAGCTGCTGGTATTGTAGCAGGAACAGTAGGCAGGATTTGTTGAATTCTGCCATGTGTTATAGGGAGCCGGGCGGTTTTCAGCTTTCCAGCCCTCCTGGTTTTTAAATAATGCGTAACTGTCTACTCTTGCAGTTGCCATTGTGAGTTGCCCCTTTCATTTATAAATTGTTAGAGAATATAGAAAGAGCCAGACTCATCGGTATTTCGACCAGTCTGGCTCGTAAAAAAGAATAACTTTATATAAAACGGCTTGCTTCCGGCAGCGTTTTCCACTGTGAAGCTAATTCCGATATTGTAAATAAATTATATGTTTAGACCGAAAAAAAGTCAATTTTTGCTGGCTTAAAGATAAAAGCCGTTAACACATTTTGTATTCTCTCTGACCTTGAACAGAGATAGCCTGAAATTCCACCATGACTTTGTTAATGATTCTTTGTAAAATTACCCTGACTTTGTTAAACCAAAAGAGGTGCTTGAAGTGGACTTTTATAGAAATGCGGAAAAGTATCTAGAAAGATGGAGAATATCCCCTTATAGAAAACCGCTTGTCTTACGTGGTGCGCGCCAGACGGGAAAGACAACTTTGATCAAAAAGTATGGAGAATCTTTTGACAGTTTTATTTATATATCCGTGGCAGGGGCGATTAATCCCTGTAGAGGTCAAGTCAGGGAAAGACGGAACACTGAAATCTCTTCACCAGTTCCTTATAAACAGTCCTGAGAAAATCGCTGTACGCGTGTATGATCAGGAGTATTCGATTATTGAAACCACGACAGTATCGAATGCAAACAGCCCGGCGAAACCGTATAAGTTGCTGAATTTACCATTATATTGTGCTGGTAAGATCGGTGACTATCTTTCTCTGATCAATGATTAATCAATCTATCGACCGTGAAAATGAGGCAGCCAATCGGCTGCCTCAAATCAATCTACTAAAACGCGTAAAAGATATTGTGCAATGTAGTACCACAAAAGTGATTTGATTAGTTTTGAAATGTTTCGCCTAAACCGGCGCCAAGTACTTCTCCGATCAGTTTGGTGCGGGTTTCCACCGGGAGGGAGCAGCAAATTCCGATAATATCCAAAGCAGTCTTGTCTTTAAGTTCTAGGAGTTCGTCTCCTGATTGATAGAAACAGGGCATCATTCTGGTGAAGTCTTCAGCGATGAAATAGTCCAGAGCGAGTCCGGTCTCGAAGGATAAATACATCAGAGGATTCAATCTGGGACTTTCACGTTTATAGTCTTCGTTGACAAACTGCCTGAGAAAGGTCCGGACGCCGTAAGGGGTCTCGGGTCCAAGCAACTGGTAGCTTTGGGTACCTTTATCATAGATTAATTCAAAAATGCGTTCCCCGATCAGCGTAGATATTTCCCGATGCGGGGCATTCCGGATCTGCTGAGGATTCTGCTCTTCATAAAGAGCATATTGTAGCCTTGCTTTTCGCAGCAACGCTTCTTTGTCAACAGACGGAATTATTTCAAATGCTCTGGCGATTTCAGAGTAGATTTTCGGCAGAACAATAGAACCTTCAGTGCCAAACATAAGTTTATGGCAGGATTCTCCCATCACATTATATGCAAAGGGCGTAATAACAGCGGCACTTGGGCTGAATGGACGCTTTCCGTGAATATAGTTGGAAAGCATGGTGTTATCGATACCGGAAGCTTCCGCTGCATTAAGAGCAGTACCGAAATTATCCAGCTTTTGAGCAATATGGCGGCCAGCTTGAAACTGCGCCAGAATCATCTCCGGAGGCCGGTCGAACGGGTATCCGTATTCTTCTGCGATCTTATCTGTTACTCCCAGAGTAGAAAGCTTGTATCTTAGATCCATCGGTTCGATCGCCCGAAGCGCCTCTGCGTCAAAATACGGATAATTCAAGGGGGTGGCATAGATCTTTTCTAAAGTACTGCTTCTCATATGATTCCTCCCTTCTGCATGGCAGTCTGAACAGCCAAGCAGAGCATCTGTTTCCGATCCTCCGGGAGGAAACAGAAAAGATCCATTATCTCCTCTGTCTTTCCGCTTG
>JBGUVT010000198.1:0-6963 GCA_045220485.1 Anaerovoracaceae bacterium
GTTTGCGACTCCACAGGCCATCTACAAGTGGCAAAACGGTATCTCTATGCCAACGGTAGACAATCTGATCGTTCTGTCTGCAGTTCTGAATGTCAAAGTAGAGGATATTGTTGTGCTGAATGATAGATAGCACATATGCGGAGGGATACCGAAGAGGTCATAACGGCGCAGACTTGAAATCTGTTGTGGCGAAAGCCCCGCAGGTTCGAATCCTGCTCCCTCCGCCATATCCAGATTAGCACTCTTAATCCAATCGGCAGAGATAACGGTCTTAAAAACCGTTCAGTCCGGGTTCAAATCCCGGAGGGTGCACCAATATCGCAGGGTAGTCTCGTACGGCGCGAGGGCGGACTGTAAATCCGTTATGTATCATCCAGTGAGTTCGATTCTCACCCCTGCGACCAACAAGACGGCATGGCCCAATGGTAAGGCGAGGGTCTGCAAAACCCTGATTCTCAGTTCGACTCTGGGTGTCGTCTCCAATTCCGGGTGTAGCTCAGTTTGTGTAGAGCGCCTGATTTGGGTTCAGGAGGCCGCAGGTTCAAATCCTGCTACTCGGACCAGCATGTGGATGGTAGTTCAATGGCAGAACGCCGGGTTGTGGCCCCGGAGACACGGGTTCGATTCCCATCCTTCCACCCAGAAAAACGCCGGAGTAGCTCAATTGGTAGAGCGACTGTTTTGTAATCAGCAGGTTGGGGGTTCAAGTCCCTTCTCTGGCTCCATAGGTGGGCATGGTGTTCAACGGCTAGCATGTGAGTCTTCCAAACTCAGGGTGCGGGTTCGAATCCCGCTGCCCACTCCAATATTAAACTACAGGGTTAATATACAGGGTTGTACCCAGGTGGTATATTGATTACAGTTAGTTAAGCAGAAAGGAAAAGAAATGATGTACAGACCTATTTTTGCACAAATTATGAATCGTTTTATGGAACAGAGAAGCTTCGGTTGGAACATAAATCAGGAGCAGATTTTAATGTGCAAAAGTGAGACAAGTAAGATAGATGCGCGGCATATAATGTAGAGCCGCAGACAGTTAATACAGAAATCAGATCCGCTTGTCTCATACAGAGGTAAGCGGATTTTTTATGGAGGGAAATGAAATGTCAACAAAACCGGTCGGTGTAACAAAAGTCCCGGTCATCGACCTTGCAGCTACCGGGCGCAACATCACAAAACTTCGTACAAAAGCAGGAATCTCGGTTAGGGATCTGCAGACAGTAATGGGTTTCACCAATCCACAGGCTATCTACAAATGGCAGAACGGATGCTGCCTGCCATCGGTCGATAACCTGGTGATTCTGGCAGCAGTCCTCGACACAACAGTAGATGACATCCTCGTGTATGAGGAGGAATCGTCAGAGGATATTGCAAATCAGTTCGAAATGATGAGTAGATGGCAACGAATAAACATACAACTGAATAGAACATCGGCTCGATATTGAGTCGAATATGATCTCTTAGCTCAATTGGTAGAGCAGCACCCTGTTAAGGTGAGGGTTGCAGGTTCGATTCCTGCAGAGATCGCCAATGGTCCCATCGTCTAAAGGGAGGACACCAGACTTTCACTCTGGCAATGCTGAGTTCGATTCTCGCTGGGATCACCATAGCCCTTTCGTCTAATAGATAGGATATCGGAATTTGACTCCGACGGTGCAGGTTTGAGCCCTGCAGGGGCTGCCAATATCCCGATAGTTCAATGGCAGAACAACGGCCTCCAAAACCGCAGATGAGAGTTCGAATCTTTCTCGGGATGCCATGGTAAAGTAGCTCCAATTGGTAGAGCGCGGGATTGAAGATTCCGGCGGTGCTGGTTCGAGTCCAGCCTTTACCACCAAATACAGAGGCGTAACTCAGTGGTAAGAGTGGGGTTCTTATAAAGCTCTGGTCGGTGGTTCAATCCCACCCGCCTCTACCAATAAACCAAATATAATTACGAAGTCTTTACTATACCTAAAATGTAGTTTTCAGATAAAAGAGCATAGTTTTCAAGAGGAGTGCTATGCTGAAATCAATGCTTTTGAATAAAAAGGCATAGTTTTCAAGAGACTAACTATGCCGAAATCAGTGTTTTCGAATAAAAGAGCATAGTTTTCAAGGTGTCTACTATGCCGGAACCGTTGATTTTGCATAAAAGAGCATAGTTTTCATAGAGATTACTATGCCGAATTTGCTGATTTTGCATATAAGAGCATAGTCGGGTGAGAAATATTGAGACTGGATGCTTGTGATTTCCGCCAGTGCTCTATTTAGTGGTATAATACCCCCATAAGGAGATACTACCATGAGTAACAACGACGACAAAATCGTAACGCTGGCTGATCTGCAGAAGGATTTCGAGCGGGAACGGCGCAGCAAAGGGGAGACGGTCATCAAGCCGAAGAACGGCGGGGAGACCTATGCCCTGAAGGACAAATCATATAAGAGCTCTCCGGACTTTTTCAAGCAGTTGTTCAGGAAGATGAAGGACGAGAAGGAAGAAAAAGACGTAGAATAAGCAGGAGAGCAATTTTCTGCAATCAATAGCAATATTTTACTGAGTTAAAGCAACTTTTTGCACACATTAAGCAACCGACGTTCTGTTTGGTTGTTTTCTTTTGTTTTAAAATAATATATATAAGAAACTAGTTTTTCTGACAACTCGAAGGAGGTAGAAACGATGGAAAATAATGTTCATACAGGCAAATTACCTTTTAAGGTCAAACTTGGATTTGGTGTCGGAACGGTCGGTGACTCGATTCCGTATACACTTTTTTTCTCGTATTTCGTTTATTTTCTAACTGACTTTGTGGGACTTTCTGCAGCCTTGGCGGGTGTCATTTCATTTGTGGCAGTATTGTCTCAGGCAGTCATCAGTCCTGTGATTGGTTTTGCCTCGGATAATTCAACGAATCCAAACGGACGCAGACGCCCGTTCATGAAGGCCGTGATTGTGCCATATGCTATTGTTACCGTATTGCTTTTCCTGCCGCTTAATATCGGCGGAACCGGTGCTTTTGTATACTATCTTCTGGTAGCAATACTCCTGCAGGTAGGGTACTCCTTCTGGTGTGCGCCTTGGGATGCGCTGGGTGCAGAGCTTACGCAGGATTATACAGAGCGTAATAATGTCCGTTTATTCATTGGCATCGCCGGTTATCCGGCATGTCTGATCGCATCATCGGGCACCATCGGGATGGTCGGAGTGTTTGGGGACAATCCGAGGATGGGCTGGTTTGTCGGAGCTCTCATATGCGCTGTGTTTGTTCTTCTTGGTGGTACTGCAGCGATCAAGTCAACGAAAGGCTATGAAAACGTGGACCCGGAAGCTGAAAAGGTAAAAATCAGCGTTTCAGCTCTGTTTAGGCAATATGCCGGCATTCTGAAAATCAAATGCTACAGATGGCTGACTGTCATGCAGTTCATCTTCGTTCTCGGGTATATCATTTTGACCAGTGCAGCTATTTACATGCTGAGCTACGTTGCCGGTCTGAATGAAGGGCAGCAGTCCATTTTCTATGTTGCCAACACCTTGCTCTGTCTGGTGTCACTTCCGATCGCTACAGGTTTTGCGAATAAATTCGATAAGAAGCTCTGTGTTTATGTATTTCTGGCTGCTTCGGCAGTTGCGCTTGTCATCTTCTTTTTCGTCGGAGTAAATGGCTTTATGAGTGCACTGGTCTTCGCTTTCTGCTTATCCTTTGCCACAACAGTATTCTACGGGATTCTGTACTCCCTGATTTATGACTGCTGTCAGGTCCATGAACTCGCAACCGGAAAACAATCCGAAGGATCGATGCTGGCACTTTCCAGATTTGCGCAAACGCTGGCATCTGCACTGGGCGGTCTGGCGCTCGGATTACTGCTGACAGCGATTGGCTATGATCCGGCAAATGTTACGGAATCAATGGTTCGCGGCATTCTATTCATTTGCACAATTGTTCCTGCAGCAACTACGTTGATTTCATTGGCAGCACTGCTCAAGTACAAGATGACGCCTTCCAGATTCCAGGATGTACTGGATGCATTGGAAGCAAAGAAGAACGGTCAGGAAGTCGACCTGAACGATTTCAGAGACATCATCTAAGGAAGGAGAACGACATGAAAGCTGATCAGATTATAAAGAATGCAAAAATATTCACATCAAACAAAGACTATCCGCAGGCGAGCGCGCTTGTAGTAAAGGACGGCAAGTTTGTCTATGTAGGTGATGAAGCGGGCCTTTCGGATTATGAGGGAGAGGTCACCGACCTCGGCGGAAAGTTCATCATGCCGGGCATTATCGATAGCCATGTTCATATCACGACAAGCGTTGCCTTTGATTACGTAGATTTGGGGGAGCGCGTTGATTGCTCCAGCAAACAGGAAGCCCTGGACTTTATGGCGGAATATATTCGAAACAACCCTGGCGTGGAGAGTTACAGATTCATGATGGGGAAACCCGTTCTGAATGGAGAGGAGCTCGTAAAAGAAGATCTCGATGCGATCTGTCCTGACAGTGAGATCGTGATTCTGGAAGAGGAATGCCATAGCGTGTGGGTGAACTCCAGAGTTCTTGAAAATCATGGAATCACCGATGATACACCGGATCCGGCACCGGAAATCTGCTATTACGTGCGCAAAGACGGACACCTGACCGGTAATGCCTTTGAAGCCGCTGCATGGCCGTTCCTCTTCGCTCAATTACAAAAGACCCTGACCGATGAGCAGATCGAAGCGTCGTTCACGCGTTGGATCGACTTCTGCAAAGATCAAGGTGTATGCGCTGTCTTTGACGCCGGTTTCCCGGAGCATAATGAGTGGCAGGAACGGTTCTACAAATATTTGCAGGGTATGGACAAACAGGGAAAGCTGCCGGTATATGTTGACGGATGCTATTTTCTCACAAACCGGCGAAAGGTGCAGGAAGTCCTGGACGGAACGAAGCGGTGGAATCGCGAATTTACCACGGAGCACATGAAAGTCCATACATTTAAGCTTTTTAACGACGGCACTCAGAAGATTCACACCGCGGCCATGGTTACGCCGTATGCAGATACCGGGAAGACGGGTGCTACAACACTCACCGCAGAGGAAGTAGCGGATCTTCTTATGAAACTCAATGAGGAAGGATTGGATCTTCACGTACATACCGTTGGCGAGCAATCGTCCCGCGCTGTACTGGACGGTGTGGAGATGGCCAGAAAAGAGCTGGGAGACGATTACCATGTGAGAGTCACCTGTGCCCATCTGGAAGTCCAGGTCGACTCGGATCTGGATCGTTTCGCGGAGCTGGGCGTGATTGCGAACTTTACACCTTGGTGGAACATTGGAGGAGATTTGCCGGATAAAATCGTTCTGCTTGGTGAGGAACGCGCCAGAAAGCAGTTCCGTTGCAGAACGATGTGGGACACCGGCGCTCTGGTGGCCTGGTCGAGTGACAATGTCGCATACCTGGATTTTGCACCTTGGAATCCTTATCTTGGTATGGAGATAGGAATGACACGCTGCTCCACCGAGAAGACCAATATCTACGATTACATGAAATTGTTTGAAGTATACCCTCCGGAAAACGAGGTTATGACTGTTGAGGAAATGATTCTGGGTTATACGATCAACGGTGCAATACAGCTCGGCATTGAAGATGCGAAGGGCTCCATCGAGGCAGGCAAGGATGCGGATTTCCTGGTATTTGACAACGACCTGCTGACAGCGGAGCATGAAGGGTTCAGCAACAACAAGCCGAGTGAAGTATATTTCAGCGGAAAGAAGATGAAATAATGACTAGGAGAGCAGAACAATGAGTGAGACATTTGATGTGAAAGACCTAATGGATCTGCCTGTACCGGAAGAGATGCAGATTGCTATAGATGAGGCAAAAAAGGAGATAAGGGCTCACTACGGCGAAAACAGACAGATTACAGACGACAATTATGACAAGATTCTGGCTGTTAAGTGTGTCAATGGCACTTTTGTCGGCAAGAAAACAGAAAATGTCATCGCATACAAAGGCATCCCCTTTGTCGGTAAGCAACCCGTCGGGGAGTTGCGCTGGATAGCACCAGTAGACTTTGCGCCGGATGATGGCGTATATGAGGCATATTACAACGGGAAAACTCCTCCCCAGAGTGAGGACCTCAGTGAAGCCGCTTCTCTTTACGTGCAGGGTGAAGACTGCTTGTATCTGAACATATGGAAGGCGGACGAAGCAACGGATGAGAAAAAGCCGGTCATGGTATGGATCCATGGCGGCGGTTATATGATGGGAGGTACAGCAGATCCGACATATGATTGCCACAATTTCGTGCAGGAAAATCAGGATGTCATTGTAGTCTCCATTGCGTACCGGCTTGGCGTTTTTGGCTTCCTCCGTCTGTCTCATCTGCCGGATGGTGAGGATTATCCAGACGCGCAGAATCTGGGCCTTATGGATCAGATGATGGCATTGAAGTGGATCCATGAGAACATTGCGGCCTTTGGAGGCGATCCCGATAGAGTGACGATTTTCGGTGAATCCGCCGGCGCTGGATGCGTGACCATGCTTCCGTTGGTTGAGGGTGCCCAGAAGTATTTTAAGAGAGTCATTGCCCAGAGTGGCGGTCCTGCAATAACCATAAGTACAGAAGAAGGAATTGGGTGTACCAATGAGATAATGGAATTATTAGGCTGCAAAACTGTTGCCGAACTGCGGGAGGTGGATATTGAGACGCTGTTGAAGGTATCCATGGTAATCGGACTGCGCTGCGGTCCGGAAAGAGATGGGAAATACCTGCCGGTTGACCCGTATGAAGCCTATGAAAACGGCGCCATGAAGAATATCGATTTTCTTCATGGCTGCAACAAAGACGAGATGTATTATTTCGTGGCTCTCTCAGGGCCGGAGTTTATTGAAATGTGGGCGGCTGACCGCATGACAAGAAGGATTGCCCAGCTGCCGGAGGAAGACAAACAACGGCTGATGAGCTTTTACAATGATGTAGAGGGCGAAAAGTACGACAAGGATTG
>JBGUVT010000199.1:0-5243 GCA_045220485.1 Anaerovoracaceae bacterium
CTTGCCCTCCTTTTCTTCTTGTTAACCAATAACCTTTTACTGATGTATATATTATAACATCGCTTCTGAACGCCCTGGTCGCATCAGAAGCGACAAATGAAATTGCGGGAGCCCGGACCGGGTGCTTTACTTGATATTTCCGGGCTCCCGCGTATTAAGTTGTGTCTTAATTATACCTATTGCCGCTTTGCTATCAGGGTGAAATTTCGGACACTAAAAAGCCGGGGTTTATCCCGGCCATAGTTTCGTATAATACTTCTATTTCAGTCCATCTTTTTCGTTGCTGTGGTTCTATTTACCTTTTACTCGTGCGGGTGCGCTCCAAGGAAATCCGTCATTCCCGGAACAAACTTTGTCTTTCTCCCGAGTCCCGACCTGAATATATATGCGGTCCCGTTATAGTCATCATAATTCGGGGATGCCGCCTTGAAGGTCTCCTCATCTATAGCGCTCGCCAGACCAATGCCGTACTTGACTCCCGAAGCCTCATATTCCTTAGAAATGCTTTTGTTCCGTTCTTCAAGATCTACCTCCTTCAGCTATGTCTTTCACTTTATAGGCGCCCTCCATCAGGCCTTTAATGTTCAGCGTATTCGTCGGACCGACCACGTCGCTCAATTCGATATCACTATATTTTCCGCAATACTTGCCGTATGCGTCCTCAGTCCATGCACGTGCCGCCAGCTCATACTGTTCCCCGTTCTTAAGACCGGTCAGGTTAAGCGTAGTGGAATCAGAGCTGAATGATTTCGTCTTCCAGGTCTTTGTGCCCTTTGGGCGGTAGGCGAGTTGGTAATTACTGACTCCCGTATATTTGATATCCTCTACCGTCACTTCCAGTGACTGGCTGCCTGCTTTCACTTCCTCGATACTGATGCGTGGTATAGCTATCTTGATTGGATAGATCAGTGTTCCGACGCCATCCACTTTCACCGTCAGATTGGCTCTGCCGGACTTTTTCGGGCAGATGATTTTGCGTTCTGCAGTTCTGCCGTCCTTGAATGTGAACAGTTTCTCTGCGCCTTCGTCGAGAATCCATTCGATGTCCAGATTCTCCGGTCCATCGGCATCTGCTTCACCCTCAAATGTCAGCAGCAGGTTTACAGGTGTTTCTTCCATTTCCGCCATTGGTGGTTCCATAAGATTGTCGATCGTCAGATAAAAGTGCAGGTCCGGCTTCTGTACGGCAAAACCTTTGATCGGGAAGTTGTCGATTGCCATGACGTCTGTGTCATTCGGTCCCTTAGAGGCCTCTTCGAGCAATGAGGCCTGCAGGCTTTTGCTGCTGAAATCCTTCCATGTACTGCCCATCATAAGGAAACTTTCTTTCTCATTGATGACGCCTATTCCGCCGAGTACATCGTCTTCTGCCTGAGCGATCGTCTGCACGTTTACTGCATATTTCCCTTCCGGCGTCTTCTGCGTTACTACAATAGCGTATGACTGCCCTTTCATGACCGTGAATGGGTGTTCCAGCTTAACTTTATGGAAACCACCATAATCAAAGGTTTTCGTCACGCTGTCCATGAGCTTGCCGTCCACCGGAGTATTGAAACCCTCCTGCAGGAGATATACATCAAAGGTCACCTCCGTGTCAGGATAGGATGTCTGACAGGAAACCTGCTGCAGTTCTTCGCACACGTCTGCCTTAAATACATTCGCAGTACGCACGGTGTCTTTAACATTTGCTGCGTGGACCGCGCAGATTGGCATAAAGTCGTACTGATCCGTTATCACTTTCACATTTTCATCGGTTTTCTCGAAATCGAGTGCTTCCGGTGTAGTGATAGTGGTGTCATAGTAGGACAGCCAGAAGTAGCCGTTGTGCTTGCCGGTCTTAGGATCCACAATGCCCCAGTTCCCTTCGCCGCGGTTTGGGAATTCCTCTTCATCAGAGCCCCAGCTGTTCTTCACAAGCCATGCACCATCTCCCTGAGGAGTCGAGGTTTCATACGATTCCGCTTCATCCAGATCGCCAATCTTATGCCGGAAATTCTCTTTCGGGTAATTGTCATCCCATCCTACCACGCAGACCGCATGACCCGGCCCCATGAAATCGTAGGTATAGTGAGCAAAATCGCTGTTGATGTAGTTACCGGTTTCCACCTGTCCCGGCAGGTAGGTATCGGACCAATATGAAATCTCTACTGCGCGCTTCTGCATAAGCTGCTCTTTGATTGCCACCGTGGCAGCCTCGTTGTAGTGATATGTATTGCCATCATCTCCCACTTCAATATCCGCCGGAGCAGGAAGCATGTATGATTCGTGCAGTGTGAAGGATTGTTTGAAGCGCATAGACTCCGGAATTGACCAGTCATCATTTTTGCTGTAGCAGAAGTTCTGCAATTTGCCGTCGATCAGCTCTTTCTGTATGGTTCCATTCTTGCCTCTGTAGAGAAGCGTTTCATCCTCGCTCTCCAGAACAGGACCGACGCCTGATGAGAAAAGACTGGTTGCGGTCAGCGCTTCTCCGCCCTGATCACAGCGTTCTGAAGCTGTTTTGCCTCCAAGACCGCCTTCTCCGTTTTGTGGATTCGCAGGGTCGTCAATCGGCGTTGCCGCAAAATATACCAGATGCTTTTCGGAGAGATCCATGGTATCCGCTGTCAGGGACGTGAGGTTCTCAGGATCGCCCAGGATGCTGGTTTCCGCAGCAGCAATTGCTGCAAAACCCCAGCAGCTTCCGAATGGGTACTGATTTTTGACGGACGTAACATAGTTTTTTCCATCCACATTAC
The DNA here is from genome assembly GCA_045220485.1 of Anaerovoracaceae bacterium. Classification (GTDB taxonomy): domain Bacteria; phylum Bacillota; class Clostridia; order Peptostreptococcales; family Anaerovoracaceae; genus Crickella. Next base: position 2,739 of record JBGUVT010000199.1, read on the forward strand.
GCAGATCAAAAGTCTCCGGCAGATCTTTCGCAGCTCTGACAGCTTTTCTCTTTGCCGATTTCTGTGTGTAATCGAACGGATCATTCGATGGATCAGAGAACTGGTCTGCGATCTCAGAGGCGATCTCATCACTCTTGGTGTTCCGGGCGCCTTCCTCTGCTCCCGCACCGTATACCGGGTACGCCGGTGCCAGCATGCATGTAAATGCAAACGCTGCCGTAACGATCAGTGCTATAAATTTGTTTGTTTTCTTTTTCATACTATGCGTTCACTCCGGCCTGGTATGCCTCGTCCATTGCCTTTGTTGATGTAACCTCGCCTTTCTCATAGAATCCGACATCACAGATCTCCAGATCCCAGAGACTTCGTTTCAGACGCATGCAGTTCGGTTTGAATGTAGCATATGTCAGTCCTCCGGAAACTGCGCCCCCTACGACAGGAACTACTTTTGAGGCACCCTTCACATATATCCGTTTTGTTATTTTTGTCCTCAGTTCTTTTGCAACCTTTTTTACGACCGGATAAATTGTTGTTTTGGTCAGCGCTTCATTGGCAAGAGCTTTTGATGTCTTCTGAGCTGCCGCCTCTGCTATTACCTTGATACTGTCATCGACACCCTGAACACCATACATGGCTCCAAGGAATATCAGTATCTGATCCATGGCATAGGAATCGAGCTCTTCTTCGTCGAAATCGAACTCATCAAATCCATACAGGTAAGCAATCTCCTGTATTGCTCTTACTGTAAAAGCAAAGTACTGGATCACATCTGCAGGTATTGTCGCAGCCAGAGCAAATCCGCCCGGCAGTCCTGCTGCAAACGAAATCCCCGACACCTTATTCGTCTCGTGCTGTATCACCTTGTTGGCTATTTTATTGATACTTTGCTTATCAATTCCGGCATATGCAGGGTTGTATTCTATAGCCGTTTTCACAGTTTCTTCAGGGTAATACCTGATCAGCTCTTTATGAAGAAATGCTGTCCTGTCGACTCTTGCGATCGGAAGCCTGACTACCTGAGCTATGATTTCTTCAGGAGTTAATTTATTGATCACAGAATCAACAGCTTTATCTACAACTGCGTCATTAACTGCATGACGCGCCTTTTTTGAAACGTTCCTGATCGGTTTGAATTTTTTAGCCATGATTATCTCCTGTCAGAATCTTTAATTACCCTAAAAATCAGCGTCCGGTCTGCCCATATTTTTCCACCCAAAGCGTATAACTGAAATGATTATAGATACAAGGGTTATAGTCTCGTTCAGCACTCCGCCCCAGGACTGTATGAGCACGTCATACAGGAGCACGCACGGAGAGCCGATGAACTGCGAGAGCCTTATCTTCTGCGCGTTGTTGGTCCAGTAGCCCACCGTAGTCACCGCTACCATGATGAACGGAAGCAGGCTGATAATCCCGCTCCACGTGTATATAGTCATTGCGGTCAGGAGCGCCAGTATGACCAGCATCGTTGACTTGCGCTCCACCCACTTCCACTCTTTCCGCTTGACGAGAAGCAGGTTTCTTATGATGTTGATGATCAGACTGACTGCTCCGGTATATGCGCCCATAATAAAGAACTGCACACAAAAAATGAGGCAGCCTATCATCTGGCACAGGAACAGTGCCTTATTCGATTTTATCTGATATGAGGCGATGAAGAACGCAACTCCAACGAACCCAATCGCCTGGATAGCCAGTTCACTCATAGATATATGGTCCCAAAACTCTAGTGCGCTTTGACCATATTATACCATTAAAAGTCATCGTGGCATGTATAACAATGGTTTCCGTCTGTATCTCCACTACCGCAATACGGACATTCATAGTCATCTTCATCATCAAAACTGATTCCGCCGTCCGGGGAAATACAAAAGAAAAAGAATGCCTGGACCGCCAGACCTATAATTATTGCAACGATTCCCCCGAATATGTTTCCGCTGTCGAATTTCATAATAGCAACAAAGATCCCAATCAGCAAAGGGAAAAACATACACGCAAGAGAGAGTCCTAATATTACCAATATTGTTCCCAGAATGTATTTCATTGACGCAGAACCTCCACTTATATCTATATTATACTCTTAAAAAGCCGGAGCCCGGCGAGGACTTCAGAATATTTATGATGCCGGGCTCCAGACTATAGAGGAGTTTGACTGTTTATTCTTAAGCAACTTCTGCAATCTGGCTCCCTACCAGTTTCCAGCCATTATTCTGAAGCTCCAACGGCAGGCAGCTTCCGATACTGTCAAGAGTTTTCAGTTCGAAGCTGTCTCCGTCTTCCCGGTACAGCATTTGTTCCGGCATTTCGGTTGATAAAGTCCTGAAAATGTTCATTATGTAATCGATCTTTGCTGTATCCATTTCTGTACCGCCTTTCTTTCAATTTGCATCCAAGCATATACGTTTGCTTTTGACACCTATAGTCTACAGTTTCATGTGTACAGAAAAACGCCCACTAAAAAGAGCCCCATCGATGCGACAGGACCGTAAAATGAAAAAGTAAATG
>JBGUVT010000200.1:0-15368 GCA_045220485.1 Anaerovoracaceae bacterium
AGCTGCATGTGCTTTCAGATCATGTCCGAGCGCGTCGACTTCTTCTGTCCTGGTTTCTTCGCAGACGCTGCAGGTGAATGTCTTCACTCCTTTTGCCGTGCATGTAGGCTCAGTGGTAATGACTCCTTCATCCCACTTATGGCCTTTTGCATTGATCACCCAGCTGTTCTCTTCTACTTCAGTCTCACCGTTTTCATCTGAGAAATACTTGCCGCATCTCTCGCAACTCCAGTATGCGCCGTTGCCTGCTTCTGTGCAGGTCGCTTCTACAGCTGCATGTGCGGTCAGATCATGCCCGAGCGCATCCACATCCTCTGTCCTTGTATCTTCGCAGACGCTGCAGGTGAATGTCTTCACGCCTTTTTCCGTGCATGTCGGTTCTGTGGTAACGACTCCTTCATCCCATGTATGATCTTTTGCGGCGATCACCCAGCTGTTCTCGTCGACCTCGGTCTCACAGTTTTCATCAGAGAAGTACTTGCCACATCTATCGCAGCTCCAGTACGCACTGTTGCCTGCCTCTGTGCATGTCGCTTCTACGGCCTCATGGGCTGTCAGATTATGTCCTGTTGCTTCTGTTACCCAACTGCCTTCTTCAATTTCATTTTGTCCTTCTGCGTCTGAGAAGAACATTCCACAAGTCTCACAGCTCCAGTATGCGCTGTTACCTGCATCTGTACAGGTCGCTTCTACCGCCTCATGAGCTGTCTTGTTGTTATGAGAACATTCCTCAAACTTAGCGTACAGGCATACATCTGTCCCTGACGCTGTGGTAAATGTGTATTCGTTATCTGTTGAAAGTACCGTACCGGTTGGTTCTATAACACCATTACTTCCGGCAGCACCCTTATACCAGCCACTGAAAACATATCCTTTCTCCGGAGCAGCATTTAATGTTACCTGTGATCCGGCTGCCATTGTGCAGTTATATGCTCCTGTGACTGTATTGTTAGTACTTTCATCTCCATTCTGAACAGTAACCGTATATTCTCCACCGTCTGCAGATTCAATGTTGACAGCAACATTGTTATAACTGCTTTGCTTATATGTGTTCTTGAACCACAGGCAGCGAACTCTGATATATGTAAGCAGATTCTGAGCATAGCTAGGCCATGATGTCTTGGCATCTCCTGTGGCTACATAATTTTGTTGATAATTACCTGAACCCAAAGTGGTATCGTTTCTATAGTAATGATTGTTTTTCCCTGTGCCATTTCCGAGATCATTGACCTTGATGTGATTCATCATGGCTGAATCCTGGATCTCATAGGTTATGCGAGCCGCATCACTAGGGAAGCTCTCAAACGCAGCACGATTCAGGTTGTACTGTCGTTTTACTTCATCCAAAAAATCCGGATGTTTTGTTCCAAAGGTTTTATAAATTGAAGTCTTATACTCAGTGATATTCGCTATAAAGGATCCTTGTGCACTTCTACGATCTGATTGCGAGCCAAGGCCACTGTTGTTATAAACCGAGCCCATCGCATTATCTAAGTCCCAAAGAGGTCCGGCTATTAGTTTATCAGCATCCGTAGTACCATCACGATGGAATAAAATACTGCCTGCACAAACATCGTAGCTCTTGACGAATTCATGCATAAGATACATCTTGGCGAAGCTCTCGACATCAATATACTGTTCATAGTTGCCATCTGAATTGCGGATAGAATCCCATACCGCCTGCATCCATGGCTTTATTGTTTGATCAGCATAAGTATATTTATCTACTCCATTAAGTAAATTATCTCCTATTTTCTTTACTGTAATTAAGTTGTAACAAGAAGACCAGGTGCTTGATGCTCTATTCAAGCCCTCAAGCGGGAACTGCGGGTCACCATCTTCAGGCTCCATATAGTTATCTTCTTCAATTGCAAATCCGTCATCGGTAACAAAGGAATCAGTCTTAGGTGTAACAGTGTAACAACCCTGATATTCACCGTTCATCCAGACGTCCGCAGAGGTGGTATCCTGACCTATACCTAACTCATGTGCGAGATAATATCCTGTACGATTACACATCAAGCTGTGGTCAAGGCATTCTGCAAGGAAAGACCATTTTTTTGTTTTACCCGAATCTATGCCAGGGAAATAAATTTTCTTTGACAAGGTGACATTGTATGGCTTCTTATCGTCCGACTGTTCCCATGAAGCATTACCACGCCCTTTCATTTTATCTAAGCCATACCAGCTATTACCAATGTTGATCCGACCTGTACATTCAACTTCGTGATTCGTACTGCCGTCCATCTGTGCAATCGTATTATGGCCTTCGCTTTCATCGATATCAATGAAAACCGGCTGGACTTTTTTCGAGCCCTGATAAGTTATAAGTTTTACGGAACTTCCATTACTGAAACTATATGTCTTTTCTTCGCTTACAGGTGGAACAGGGCATGAACCACTTTCATAAGTGCTTCCATTGATACTTGCGCTTGCGCCACCATCCCATGATAGATAACACCTAGAAAGATTAGCATTACCCGGCAAAAATATCTGATAAACAGTACTATACCCACTGGTTGCCTTCCATGCATCGATCCTCATCGGTATGTTGCCTTCATCTGATGCCTCAACCCGTATATTGGTCGGTGCTGACGCCGCGTCGGCTGTCTGTGTGGCCACCGGTATCATGATGAAAAGCATCATCATCGTTATGGCCAAAGATAACACTCTGTTTTTCATCTCTACATCCTCTTTTATCTATATCCAAAGAATCGTAATCCTTTATTATTCCTAGAATGAACCTATAATAATTCACCTTATTCTATCATAAGCATTATGAAAAATAGAATAATCTACTGCAAAAACACGAAAATACGTAAACCCTGGAAATCCAAAGTTTTCCGGGATGGCAGCACACAACAAAAGCAAGTTCTCCAAAAAGAAAATCTGCACAATAAAAGACGGGATCTGCATGAGATCCCGTCCTTAGATCACTATTTAAGGATCATTCCTTATTCTTCGTCTTCGCCCTCTTCGTCGTCTTCGTCGTCATCCTTCCTGCGTTTAGCGAGTGCAACTGCAGCTGCAGCTATTGCTGCTACGAGTGCTGCACCTCCTGCGATCTTAGCCGGCATCGGCAGGTTCGCAAGTGGTGTGCTGCCTTCTGCTACGTCTTCAGGATTCTCAGCATTTTCAGCACTATCTGTGAGCGGCGTGTTGTTGTCGTTGAGGTTGACTGTGTCTGCAGGTCCGTTCGCGAGTGGAACTCCACCGTCTCCGATGTTGGCTCCGCCAGCACCACCGGCTCCACCAGCGCCAGCTCCGCCTGCGCCACCGGCACCACCAGCGCCACCTGCACCTGCGGCTCCGCCTGCGCCTCCGGCAGCTCCGCCGCCGTTATTGATCACAGTCGTTCCGTCAATGACCGTTATGGTACGGCCAGTGCCTGTGCCTGCCTCGTCATATACGAATGTGAAGTCGTTCTGCTCAGGAGTGACCTGCGCTACACCTGTGAGTGCCTGCGGGATGTATCCGTCTACATACTTGTAGCTTACTATGACGTTCTCACCGGATACTGCGTAGAATGTATCTGCTCCGCGGATCTCAGCTCCGCTTGCCGCATCCACATAATGGACCGTATACTGTATCATGTTGCTCTTCATGCCGTATGCAACGACGAACTCGAGGTCCTTGCTCCCGTACATGGCATCAAGCTGGATCGTACCACTGTTGGCTCCGCCATTTGCAGCATCATTGTCGTACCCTGCCAGCTTTACACCTGTCATGAAGTACTTGCTGGCTGCAGGTGCCTTTCCGTCAGGCATCTTGACGAGCTCGAACTTCTCTGATCCGATCGTTATCGTGTTGTTTGCCTGATCAACAACGATCGCGCTGGTAGCAGGTATTCCCTTGGAATAGACGCTTCCGTCGCTGAATTCGCCGTTTCCGGACGAGATAGATATCTCATAACCGTACGCGCTGACGCTCAGCGTGCCCATTATCATCATCGCTATGAGTGTAAGGATAGGTGCTATCTTAGCTATTTTTCTCATGCCTTGTCACCATCCTTTCTGTCTTTTCTGTGGTTCTTTACTGCAAGGATCAGAAGGAGAAGCGATGCGAGGAATGCAGCTGCAGGAAGCAGCAGGTTTGTCATGTCGCCTGTATAGACTTTCTTCCTTACGTGCTTGTAGATATCTTCAGTTCCCTGCTCCTCGACAGCATAGCTGAACTCGATCTCCGCATCCTTTTCCTGGTATGAGTTGATCTGCGATTCACCGTCAAGCGCTACCTCGAGCTGGGTCTTGCCGCTCTGACCGGCTGCCAGTGTCTGGATAAAGAAGTAGTCAGGGCTGTTTGCGTACTTGCCCTCGGTAGCGTTAGTCGCCTGCTCGAGGCCTGTTCCGGCTCCTGCAGGTGAACCCTCGCCGCCTACTGCGTCACTGTTGAAGATCTCTGTGACCTTGCCGTCAGGTCCGACGTTCTTCAGGATATACGTGTAGCCGCCGTTCTTCGCCTGTGCCGCCTCGAGTGTATCGATGACGGTATTCTCCATGTACCACTCGGTCTCTTTCTTGGTATCGTTCGTATATGTGAGTTCGATCGTGATCGAATCTCCCGGCTCGACCAGAGTATTGATCTGGTCTGTTATGGATGTTGCTCCGGTCGCGACTATGTCCTTGCCGTTGAATTTGTATGAGCCGCCGTCAGCCTCATACGACTCTGCCATTGCCATCTGGCTCATTGCGAGTACCATCGAGAGGGCGAGCAGAAGTGTCATAAGTCTTGCTTTCTTCATGTCTCTTCCCTCCTTACTTTACCGTCAGCGTGCTGCCCGATACTGTTACGTTCGGCATGCCCCAGAGGCTCATGACTGCTTTCTGAGCATTGTGTGTCTGGACTGACTGTGCCTCGGCTTCAAGACAGATCTTGTACCCGTCATAGTCATATATGTACGTGATCACTGTGCCGGCCGGTATTTGGGACGGATCCATATCCGGGTCTCTTGTGAACGGGTCTGCTACCGAGCTGTCTACCTTGATCTTCGATGTCAGCGGTTTGGTCACGCCGCCCGAAGGTACAGCATTCTTGTAGTAGTAGACTTCTCTCTCTACAGTGGATTCCAGTTCGTTCTTCTGCCAGAGATCCGTGTTGGCTTCTGTCAGCTTGATCTTCGACGGATCAGGTATCGTCACCGTGTCTCCATCGAACGAATGCGCTTTTCCGTTCTTATCCATCCAGTACTTCCTGACTATGACCCTTACGAACTGGCTTACATCGCTGTAGTTCTTTGCCGTGAGCTCTTCTGTATAGCTCTTCCCAGGGCTTACCTTACTATTGAGTGTTGTCAGGAGTTTGTCTGTCGGGTCCTGTCCGTTTTCTATCAGTCTTACTGCCTGATTCGATGTCTCGAATTCAAGGAAGTGCTCAGGGCTGAAGATGTTCAGTACCGCTCTTGTGGCTGTGAATGTACCGCCTGCGAACAGGATCGCTGCTGCTGCGATAAGGGCCAATGTTTTTCTTGAAAGGTTCTTCTTCATTTTCATCGCCCCCTTTACTGTTCTACGCCTTCAGGCAGTGTCCAGCCAAGCGCCGGCCATGGCCATGCTTTATTGTTGTCATCATAGATGATCGTAGCGCATTCCTGTACGACCGTTACCGTGAATGAATCGCCCATTTCGGCCGCTTCCTTCGGATTCTTAAATTCTACTTTTCCGACAAGCGTATCCTTCGGTGTCATATTAGGTTCACCCGGCTCAGGCTGGAGGATCTTACTGTAATAGTAATATCCGTCGTCGCCTTTGATCCATGTATCGGCTTTATTGGTTACCTCAAGCTGATCCGGTCCGAAGAACTTCACCCTTACATATACAGGTACTTCTCCGACGTTCTTTATCTGGACGTTCTTTTTTGTGTTATCCGGTCCCTCTTCGATCGTCGTTTTGCCCTTCAGTATAAGCTGTGCCTCTCCTATGTGCGGGTCGACAGCACTGAAGTATGCTGCTGTGAGTCCGACCGTTCCCGACAGGAGCATCACTGCTATCAGCAGGGCTATCAATGATCTTTTCTTATTCTTTCTCATATCTTCCTCCCTGCTTTATCTTGGACTATCTGTTGGCGGATATATATCCGAAGTGTCCGTTTTAGGTTTATATGTATATTCGCCCTTATCGTTCTTCTCGTACGTGTTGACTACTCCGCTGCCGTATTTCGGCGGGCCGTCGTGTTTGTTCTCGAACGAGAATATATATGTTGGCACCATCACTTCTTCGCCGTCAATGATGACCGGCTCAGGGATTGTATCGGACGGTGTCAGGGTGATATCGACAGGGTTCCCATCCGGATCCACAGGATCTACCTGCCTGTAGTTCGTTGAGTAGATCTCCTTGACCGTGATCCTTGAAAGTCTCACCGGGATGTTCTCTACCACGATCTCCTGTTTGCCCGGCTTAGTGAATGTCATGCCGACCTGATTGTGATAAACAGGTTTATCGATACCATCTATGTATCCCGAGATGTCGAACGCGACTGTTGCATTCGCGTATTCCTCACCCTCATCATTATGATTGAGATAATTGATGAGATTCTTTTTGATCCTCAGTCTGCGCCTTTCGAATGTATTCGTGATCAGGAAAGATTCTTCGATAGGCTTTTCATCAGATACTGCAGCTTCTCCCGCCGGATCGGTCTCACCGTTAGATATCTGTTCATTCGCCGGAGTGACTACAGTGGTGTAGTACTTAAGAGCATTTTTCTGGTTAGGATCCGAATCATCCTCTGCTACCATCCATGAATGCGATTCCGCGGATTCGAATACGTAGGTGAAATGGTTTCCTTCGTTGAGACCTTCGAAAGATCCATAGCCCTTGGTCTCTATTCCCTTGGTAGGATCATATTCTTCATCAGGATCGACACTGGCATATGTTTTTCTGTCGGTCTCCTGTCCGTCGACCATTGTAACTTCAGTAGAATACCAGGTGTATGTCCAGCTGCCTATTCCGCCTTCATCTTTTGGCCCTAATGTGACTGTATCGATCTGTGTATCGCCGTACAGGATCTTCACATCGATCGTCTTAGGGCGTGTCGCCTCAGTGTCACCTGACCATGACTTGGTGACACTATGCTTGTATGCGACCGGTCTGCACTTGATCTTAAGACTGTTGTACCACTCAGCTTCTCCCGCATCCGTGACGCCGGCCAGTTTGAAGTTGACGTTTCCGTCAAGGACCATCATGAGCACAGGAACCGGTCTCCAGTATCTGTTCCCTATTCTCTGCTCCTCTCCTGTCAGCAGGTACAGTCCGTTCTCATAAGTTCCGGAGCCAAGGCGCTGAGCTGTTGCTACGCTCGGATCAAGATCTCCGCTCCATACCGGAGCAGGGGCAGTTGATGAGTGAGTTTTTATGTAGGTCTCAAGATTGGTTGCTACTTCCTGCGCGCCATCGAGCCAGTCCTGGACCCATTCCTGGTAGCCCGGATCCTCAGGCTTTTTCGGCTTGATTCCGTTCAGTGTATCTACAGTTTCTGTTCCTTCGCCTGCAAAAGCCTCATCCAGAGTCAGCTTCGACTCACCGCCCTCGCTTTTGAAGCCGCCGACTTTGTACAGCTTGAATTCGCTTGCTTTCAGGCCATCGATCTTAGGGTTGTAGACTACACTGATGGATCCTTCTGCATACGAAGGAAATGTGATGCACGGCAGCATCAGTAGCAGTGCCAGAAGCGTGCCGCATATTTTCCTCAGGGTGTTAGATTGTTTCATATTCATCTCCCTATCGTTTTGTAGATTGGTGATTATTAGCTTGTTTTATTCCTTCAGCTTCATGTGCTCTTTGTATATGCGCATGATCGCTGCAGAATCCAGTTTCTTTGCTCTCCTCGTGCTCACAAGCAGCACTATGAGGAGAATGATCAACGCAGGTATGGCCAGTATAGGCGCTATGTATACGGGCTCTATCTGGATGCCGTCTGCAATTATGTCTGCACTGCCCTGTGCGTTCGGCACTCTGTGGCCTCTTACCAGAAGCCTGTGCGTGTTGATGCCGTATGGCGTGCAGGTGATGAGCGTGCACAGATCTTCGTCTTCTGCCAGCTGCAGTTCGGACAGGTCATCAGGTTCCACTATCCTTATCTGGTCGCACTCATACGTGAATGTCTCGTTCAGGACTGTGATAGTCCACGTGTCGCCTTCCCTGATCTTGTCGATGTCAGTGAAAAGTCTTGCTGACGGGAGGCCTCTGTGGCCTGAGATCTGGGTATGTGTGTTCTTTCCGCCTACCGGGAGCGATGTGGTCTCCAGATGTCCTATCGCTACCTGGAGCAGCGATTCATCTGTTCCATGGTAGATCGGACATCTTACATGGAACTTCGGTATGCTTACATATCCCATGATGCCCGAGTCGGTGATCTTCAGTTCCTTTTCATATTCTTCGCGTTCTGCATCTGTCATTTCCCAGTGCAGTCCGCGTTCTGCTAATCGCTCGTTGTATTCCCTTGCACTTTTAAGGATCCTGTCATACTCTTCCTGGCTCATGCTGTCTACAGCTTCGCTGTATCCCATGATAGCTCTGGTCTGGTGGAACTGGTTCCAGTAGTTTGCGACCGATGGATAGACAAGGAGCCCTATTCCCACCAGGAGTCCTATCACCATGACCCCGGACAGCAGATTCTTTTTTATCCATCTGATCATCTGATCTCTTTTGTCTCCTTATCCGGCTCTCATGAGCCTCCGGATAACTGTCACTCTTGTGACAGCTTTCCGCAGGGCATGAGAACTCTTTTCTGCCTGCGCGTATCCGGCCCTAAGCCCCCGGATGCCTACACTGCGGCTCATGCTATTGCCTGAGCCTTGTCTCGTGACGGCCGGTCGTACCGGCCGTCACGATTCCTTTTGTCTTGTCCGTTACCTAATGTAAGTAATCGCAGTTGATCACTTGTTGTTCTGCATTCTCTTTCTGCTTACCAGTACGATTCCGCATCCTACTACCAGCAGCGAGCCGAGGATGTAGAAGATCGTTGTTCCGATTCCGCCTGTTGCAGGAAGCTCTGTACCGCTTGCGTTTGGTACCTCGGCTACTGTGCTGTTTTCCTTATTTACTGTAACTGTAACCGGGTCTTTAAGCAGGTTGTAGCCGTTAGGTGCCTGGATCTCAGTCAGAACATAGTCATTATCTGAGTCAACACCCCAGATCACGATGTTGCCCGATGCAACTGTTACAAAGTCGGATACCAGCGATCCAGCCTCAACAGTAGCTACTGTTCCGTTCTCGCCTACATGAGTCTTGGCTGTTCCGCTTGCCTCTGTAGCATCTGCAACACGGTAATTCTTCTCATCGATCTTGATCAGCTTGATAACAGTGCTGCCTTTTTTCAGTGTGAAGATCGCATCTGCAAGATTCTTTTTAGTGGAGTCACTCGCTTTATATTTCAGTACCTCAAACTTATGTGTGGTTGTTGTAGTCGGCTCACCCTCGTTGGTAGTATTGTCACCAAACGAAACTGATGGAGTATTTGTCTGTGGATCTATGACAATATTTCCGTTTTCGTCCTTCACAACAGCATCTTTGTTGACTACTGCTGAGTATTTGACATAGAGGTACTGAGTGTCAGTTGCGGTCGCAGCGAAGGAATCAGGTACAACGACTGTGAATGTATCGCCGGTATCTGCAGCTGTTCCTGTCTTAACTTGTGCAGCTGTGTACTCGGTAGTGCAGGCCTCGTCTGTATATACCTTGACACTGTTTGCATCAAGTGTCAGTCCTGCTTCCATTACGTCGTGGATCTTTACATTGACGGATCTTGCTACGACTTTAGTCTTGGATATGAATTCTACCGTGTCTCCGACCTGTGCATCGTTTGCGCTTCCGTAATTACCGGTCGAATCCTCCTTAACAGTCTTTTCAACTATATCCTCTTCGTTTTTCTCGTTGATCGTGACTGCAGCGTTTGACGGTGTGGATTCTGTCATTGCGCGGGTTCCCATTGTGGAAGATATGACATAGTATCCAGGACCTGTTATGTCAAGTACGCCTGATGTTGCACCATCAGCTATTGTTACTGAAGCTGCAGCAGCAATGCTGTTATCCTTTGCGAATTTTGCAGCTGCATCAGCAAGCTTTGAAAAGTCGCTTGTGCCATTCCATGCAGGCTGATCTGCCTGTGATGCATTCTTTGTAGTTACATAGCCCTGATCATCAACATTGAAAAAGGCCTTGAACTCAGCTGTGTTGGCAAAGGCTGCCCATGCTGAATTTACCGTGTAGCTGAATGCTGTAGGATTTGCCGGATCATCTACAGTGAGATCGAGCATCTTATATGCTGTATAAGTCTCTCCTGCTTTCGCTCCATTTACAGTGATCGTATACGGATCTGCAGCGAATGCAGTCATTGCAGTAGCAACTACCATTGTGAATACCAATGCAAGTGTCGTTGCCAGAGCCAGCATTTTCTTGATTGTTTTCATGTGTTTTCCTTCCTTTCTTGCCCTTTCGGGGCGATATTCTATGACCTTGCGGTCTGAAGTTTGACCTTGCGGTCATAGTTTTCTGCCCTGTAAGGGCTCATTTTGCGCCGCGTATGCGGTCGGTTTAGTCTGCAGAGTCACCCCTGCAGCCGGGTCCGCTTGCCGCGGCGGGGCCTGTTCCTATTCTTCGCGCCCGGATCAGTGGGCGGTGAGACCGGCCTAGGGTTTCTGAACGGTCCCAGTTGTCAGTTATTTATCTTCATTGGCTCGCGCCAGTGAATGCATTAATGTATCGGTCCAAGCTTGCTTAGCGGCCACACCCTGAACACTATCTTTCCGACTATCTGTTCTGATGTGACACAGCCTACTGCGTAGTGCCTGGAGTCTATGGATACCGACCGGTTGTCTCCCAGTACGAAGATCCTCTCATCCGGTACCTGGTACGGGAAGTCTACGTCAGGCTCTCCGAATGCCTTATGATCAAGATACGGCTCTTCGATCTGCTGGCCGTTCACATAGACATTCCCCTGCAGGTCGATGTCCACCCAGTCGCCGCTATTTGCTATGACCCTCTTTACCAGGATGTTGTTGTTGTAGTAGAACGCGATCACATCTCCTGTCTTGAAGTGTGCGTTCTTTACCGAGACCACCAGCTCTCCGCTGTGGAGGGTGCTGTTCATCGACTGGCCGTATATCCTCAGTACAGGCAGGAACAGCATCGCTACCAGGATCGCCATTGCCGCTACTACGATCAGGATGTTCGTCGTGCTGATGATCGAGTTTCTCAGTCTCACTCTGAACGATGACTTCTCGTATGCTTCTTCGAGCTCTGATGTAGAAGGTAGCTCGATGTTCTTGTTCTCGAGTTCCGCCTCGATCTGCGCTATGTCATTCTTCCTCTTCACAGCGCCTCCTGATATTCTCGATGTATATGACTGCAGCCTTTTCTGCTTCCTTGAAGATATTTGTAACTGCGAGTGATGCTTCTGCTATGGACCCGATCTTGCTGAACTCGAATTCTCTGGATTCCAGCTGTGCCTCAAGATCAGCTACTTTTTCTCTAAGTCTGTCTATCTCCCTGCTCTGTGCCAGCATGATCTCTAAAAGGTCGTGCTTCTTGAGCTTTGAAAGGTCAGGCTCGCCCTGCTCGTCTGCAGCCTTTGCGTTTTTCTTTTTCAGGCCGATTCTCTTGCGGGATCCTTCCTCGACCTCATTCAGTTCTGCTATATCTTCCTGATATCTGTCTGATCTCATTTCTTTGCTTGATTTTGCCTTTCTTGTCTTTGGCTGATCTGCCTGTCCCGGCTGCTGCACCTTTGAGTCCGGCAGCCCGGATAAGCATATCTGCCTCCCGGGTGCGGGTGCTTCCGCACCCGGGATAGATATATTTGTTTTTACTATGCAGATTATCTGCTTATACCTGCTCTTCTGCGGGCGATCAGTACGATCCCGCATCCTACTGCCAGGATCGAGCCGAGGATGTAGAAGATCGTTGTGCCGATTCCTCCTGTCATCGGAAGTTCTGGTCCCGGTGGGTTCTGTACATACAGTTCGTCTCCGTCAACAGTGGCATCTGTTCCATAATCTCCATCCAGCGTTATGACCTGGGTAGAATTACCGGTGATCTTGAATAATATCTGTTTGATCTTGATGTTGTATCCGTCCGGTGGCGTGACCTCTACGAGCTTGTAGTCGCCTATGCTCAGGTCTTTGACAACGAAGCCGTCCTTCGGAACTACGAAAGCATCCCCGACCGGATCATAACCATCTGATGCATTCTTCTTATAAAGCTCGAATGTTGCTCCACCCAGGTTCTTTGGTGTGCTTCCGTTGTCTGTCTTTACGATCTTGATATCGTAGAGATTGGCCTTGTTGAAATATGCTACCGTGTATTCCATATTGGTTGCACCTATAGTGCCATCTTTCGTAACACCTCTTATTAGAGTCCCTACATCCGGGTCCTGCTGACCGGTTTTTGTAGTCAGCACCGTACCCAGGCACTCAAAGCCGTCTTTTATATCGACTTCTGTGAAGCGATATGTTGATCCTGTCGGCAGGTTGAGCACGCGGAGGTTCCATGCTGGCTTCATCTTGACCGTGAATACTGTCTTGTCCGCAACATAGAAATAGCCGGTCTTACAGTTGTATTTTGTGCCACTGACACTTATAACCTTATAAGTTGTCAGCTCAGTATTATCTCCCCAGCGGTATGTGATTATGCCCTTATCCTGATCGTAATTGAAGTCATGCACATTCGTGTTGGAAGAGTCTACCTCTTGCGTTTCTGCAATAGCTTCTGTTACTTCAGGTTCGAAAACAGTATCTCCGTTTTCATCCTGAACAGAGAACCAGACATCCTGACCCGTCGCCTCCTCGACGCTGGAATCATCTACTTTTACTTCGTATGTAAACTTTTCATCCTGGAATTTGTCGTCGACGTAAGTCCCTGTCGTAACATCACTTTCCTGTCTGACAACATGTTTGATCAGGTTCAGGTTGCTTCGTCTGTGGTTTGTAGCTTTCAGCTCATTACTGGTTTCAGGAACAATCTGATAATAGCTGTCTCCAGAGCCGTCTCTTGCCGGGAGTACATAGTCATATCGATCAGTGCTTTCAACTTTCTTAAGTATTACAGTCTCATGTGCATAACCCTTCCGAGAGTCTGTAATGACCATAGGACGATATGTTTCTGTTACCAGCTCCCAACGATGGCCAGGTCCATAAGGAACATTTTCAGTAATCGTGAAATCGTGGCCAGTTTCGAGTAAGAATAGCTTTTGTTTTGCCTCATCCCATTCCAGCTGACCGGTCGAGACGTATGCACTTCCTTTCCAATCCTCTTCGTTTTTAAGAGTTATTCTGGCAAATAAATCATCTAAACTCTCTTTTCCATCTGCAGCGACGCCAAGATTCACACTTCCTTCTTTAGCTGCGTCAAGCTTGTTATCCCATTTCTTCAGGATATTGATCTTTTCTTCAGACAGATTCAAGTTAGGAACTTCTCCGAAAGGTAGAGTATGCGAATCTTCACCTGTTGAAACAACATTACCTGTCTTAGTTGCAGACGTATAAGTAGTATGGGCATCAGGCTCGTTTGTTCTCAGCGTATAAACATCGCCGTCTTTCTGGATCTGATCTTTTATATTCTGTGGCAAACTGTTGTAATATTCATCACCATAATTCCTGCACTTTGCCAGAGTATCATACGCTGCCTGGCTCGGCCAGCACTTGAAGGAGACCTTATAAGTTACTCCATCTTCAGGCATAAACTGTTTTCCCATATTCCACTTAACAGCACCGCCTTCATACTTGGCATCTTCGCACTTGGCTTCTTCCCTGGCCTCATCAGTCCATATATCAAATTCTGCATCCTTACCTGCCTGATAAGCGGTTTTCAGTTCATCACTCCAGGAATCATATCCTGGCGGATTTCCTGTTTTATCCTTATAGTCAATTCCTGTCTGATACGCGTCTTTCTGTTCCTTCGTCCAGGTGCTCCAGCCTTCTGGAGCTTTTTTTGTTTTGTAATATGTAAACTTAGGATCAAAGTTAACCAGGTCTCCTCTCTTTGCAACTGTGTTTGTCAGATTGGTAATGCCGTCAGTCATCTGGATATCACCCCAGCCCAGCAGACCTGTCAGCTCGTTTTCCATATCTTCGAAAGCCTGTGCAAGTTGATCATCATTTGATGCAGTCATAACATGCTTATCAGGGTCATCGACAATGTTCTTTAACTTCCCTAATTCATCTGACTGTACAATTTCTCTTGAAATAGCTATTACATAGAAATTCTTGTTATGATCATCCTGTGCTGAACTGATATCATCATGTGCTGCACTACCAGTTCTTTCTACTGTTTGATTTACAGCTCTATCTGTGGAACCAAACGTACCGGTTTCCAGATAAAGCTCTAATGGAGCATAATTAATGCCGCTAAATTGTTGATCACTTGTAAAGTTTCCAGCGTTTCCTCCCTCAGTAGATCCTGACATAAAAATATGCTCGCTCATGTTGCCATTCGTAACACCACTACGTGTCTGCGATGCGGTAGGCTCTCCATCGGTGATAAACACAATAAATGTCGCTCTATTAGGATCGGTAGCCATTCCATTAGCAAGCTTTATGGCATGCTCCCAGTTCGTTCCCTTGCCATCGAATCCATCAATATTATTTACTGAGCTAACAAACTCGGACCTTGATTGAGTGAGCTCCTGACGTACCTGAGCATTGCCGGCAAATGTTACCAGGCCCACGCGGAACAATGCTTTTCTTTCCTCGTCATTCTTGTCATAAAGATTGTTAGCAAGTCTAGTTACAGCAGCCTTTGCCAAATTATACCTAGATTCCGGATCGGTCTTATATGTATTAAGAGCACCACCAGAATTGTCCATGTGATATCTCATAGATGAGGACAGGTCCAGTACGATAATTACATCCGCCAGAGTCTCTACCTCAAGGTCTTTTGAAGAACTCGTTATGCTCAGCGAAAGTGTATTAGTAGCATCACCATTATCAACCGATTGCTTAAGTATTGTTGGGTCATCAGGAGTCTCTGTATCGTCTTCCATTTTTGGAGATCCGCCATCCGTAATAGTAGGTTCCTCATACACTACATAGATATGGCTTTCGTTAGCGACATTCTCCCAATTGTTGTTATTACGAAGAGCGTCTCCCGTATGTCCGTGGTTTTCTCCATAAAATCTCCAGTTATTCACATTATTAGGAGATCTAAGCACAGGTATGATTTCTCTTCCAGTGGTTGGATTATTTGTTTCCTCTGTCAGATAGTATGTATTTGCGTACTCGTACTCAAAACGCTTATTATTCTTGTCTTTTCCTTCAAAATCATAGAGCAAATATGCGTAGTATTCTGATGTTGAGGAGGCTTCTGGCTCCGGTTCCTGATCAAATTCATGGAACACACCGTCCTTCATATAGCCGTAGTGGACGGTCGTATGAGGGTTGC
>JBGUVT010000201.1:0-6480 GCA_045220485.1 Anaerovoracaceae bacterium
TCAATGAAAAAGGAAGAACTCCTTGAGGCAGCACGCGCAAGAGGCGTAAAGGTAAGCGCCAGAGCGACAAAAGCGGCGATCATCGAAGCAATAGAAAAAGCTGAAGCAGAAACTGAAGAGTAAGGAAAGATACAGAGCATGAAAAAAACAGGCAAGATCGTATCCAACGACAATCTTGTTCGTGATATACACAAGATGACATTCGATATGGGGGAGTGTGATTTCAGACTTCCCGGTCAGTATGCTATGATAGAAGCAGGCGGAGTCCGCAGACCTTATCAGGTATGTGATTTTGACAGCAACAGATTCACCGTGGTGTTCCCGGCAGATGGCAAGGAAAGTAAGATCCTTGCATCCCTCAGCCCGGGCGAAGATGTCACGGTAACAATGGGACTGGGCAACGGATTTGATCTCGATGCGATGCCGGAGGAAGTATTGCTGGTGGCAGATGACCTCGGCATTCCGGAGATGCTCGGGCTTTCGCGTGCCCTTCTGGTACGCGGCATAAAATGCAAGCTCATACTCAGTTACCCGAGCAAAAAGGACATCTATATGCTCGAATCCTTCAGGCATCTTGTGAACGAGATAGAGGTGCTTACACTTGACGGCAGCAACGGCAGGGAAGGAAGCGCATCCGATGCCGTCAGACACGTACCGTACATATGTGCCGGCGGCTCACGCAATATGCTTAAGTCTCTAGCGGATAAGGCTGATGAGGGACAGTTCAGCATGAGCAGCACGGTGCTTGCCGAGTCTGCTGACTATGACGACTGCTTTATTGAAACCACTGAGGGCAGACTCAACTGCAGCGATGCAGGCCCGGTATTTGACAAGAATATCATCAGATGGGATCTGATCATCTGACAGTTATAAATCAAAGAGAGGTATTTCCGATGTATGCATTGACGGCAAAAGGAATGAAATACATGGATCAGTTTGCTTCACAGGCCGGACTCCCGGGCATCGTTCTAATGGAGAACGCTGCAAGGGGAGTAGCTGATGAAGTGGCTGAAAGAATACCTGACAGATCCGCGAAGATTCTCGTTCTGGCCGGACACGGCAACAACGGAGGAGACGCAGTGGCTGCTGCAAGATGGCTTGCCCAAAAGGGATATACGGGCATCAGTGTGTATTTTGCCGGCCGTATCGACAAGGCGAGCGATGAGCTGAAACGCCAGATGAGCATACTGGTAAACGCACACAGGGATGTGCAGATCTCTGGGCTGAGAGGCGTCGAGCGCAACATTCTCAACGCAAGATATGACTGCATAATCGATGGTATATTCGGCATCGGCCTCAACAAGGTCCTCGGAGACGATGATATCAGGCTGGTGAAGTATATTAATTCAAAAACGGGGTACAAGGTTGCAATAGACATCCCTTCCGGGCTCAACGCAACCAGCGGCCTCATAATGGGAGAAGCCGTAAGAGCTGACCTGACTGTTACATTCGGATGCTACAAGACAGGAATGTTCTTCGGAGCCGGCAGGGAATGCTGCGGAGAAGTAAAAGTCGTCGACATAGGTCTTATGAATGACGGCTATGAAAATGTAAACGACAAGCTTGAGGTGCTCGACAGCGAGTTCCTTGACAGAACGATAGGAAAGGCTCTGGCTCCGCGCGCGGAGACCGGGCATAAGGGAACGTTCGGCACTGTAGGACTTGTAATAAGTTCCAACGGCATGCTGGGAGCCGGCATGCTTGCCGCAAAAGCAGCATACAGAGCGGGCTGCGGTCTGGTAAAGATCTTCTGTCCGTCAAAATACACCGGATTCTTCAATGTTTCCATACCTGAGGCGGTCGCAGTACCATATAAGCCTGATGACGTGCTCGGAGCATTCGAAGGGTTCAGGGACGATGTGGATGTCATCCTTATTGGCCCAGGCCTTAAGGAGGATTCAGTAGGAAGACTGCTTGTGAAGCAGATACTTGCAGGCAAAAAGCCTGCCGTGTTTGATGCAGGAGCACTCAACCTGATAGCAAAGAATCTCAAATCGCTGCGTAAAAGAAAATGCCAGTGCGTAATAACGCCTCATCTTGGTGAGATGGCACGGCTCTGCGGTGAAGATATCAATATCGTCGCAAGAAGCAGAATAGGCTACACACGCAAGTTCTCCGAGAAATTCGAGGTAAGCATGGTAGTCAAGTCAGATGTATCACTCATTGCTTTGAGAGATGCCGGAAGCGGTCAGAAACTCTATCTTAATACCGTTGGAAATTCTGGCCTTGCAACAGCAGGTTCGGGAGATGTCCTGGCAGGAGTAATCGCATCACTCATCGCTCAGGGCAATACACTCGATACAAGTCTTATGTACGGAGTGATGGTTCACGGAAAAGCAGCAGAGAAGTTTGCACAGGACGGAGATTCAAGGCGCAAAATGATGGCCGGAGATATTATTGACAATCTCTTTTGAGAGTAGTACAATCACTTCGTTGCGGTCATGGACCGCGATAATCCCATGACGAACGGAGGTGAGACAAGAATATGGCACAGGTAATAGTAAGAGAAAACGAGAGCCTGGAGAGTGCTCTTAAGAGATTTAAGAGATCTTGCGCTCGCGACGGCGTCATGGCTGAGCTGCGTAAGAGAGAGCATTACGAAAAGCCGAGCGTAAGACGTAAAAAGAAGTCTGAGGCTGCCCGTAAGAAAGCTCGTAAGTATTAATAAAAAAATCGGAGATGCGAACCAGCTTTTATCGGTTCGCATTTTTCTTAACCGGATAGTAAAAGGAGATACATAATGGGTCTTAAAGAACAACTTATGCAGGACTATAAGGACGCGATGAAAAACGCGGATGCTGTAAAGAAAAATACAGTAAATATGGTAAGAGCTGCCATTAAGCAGTATGAAGTTGACCAGAGAGTAACACTCGAAGATGATGCGGATATCGTTAAAATAATTAAAAAACAGGTCAAGATGAGAGCCGATGCTCTTTCTGACTTTGTAAAGGCCGGAAGAGACGACATGGTAGAGGGATACAAGAAGGAAATCGAGATTCTCAAGTCTTATCTGCCTGAAGAAATGGGTGAAGAAGAGATCAGGGCTAAAGTCAAAGAGATTGCTGAGAAGCTCGGCGTCGAAGCCAATATGAAGAACATGGGCGTTCTGATGAAGAATGCTATGGCAGAACTCAAGGACAAGGCTGACGGATCTGCTGTAAACAAAGCTGTAAAGGAATTCCTCAGCGGTAAATAATATATGGAATATAAACTGAACATACCAGAAGAAATCAACATACAGGGACTTTTCGGCAATTATGATGCCAATATCCGTTCCGTTGAGAAGTTCACAGGCACGGAAATGTCACTGCGTGACAACGTTCTTACAATCAGGGGTAGAGATCCCGAGCTTGCAGCACGTATAGTCGCCAGGCTGATTGAAGCTCTGAGTGTTGAGCCTGTTCTTGACCCTCAGAAGCTTAACTATCTCATCGAGATGGAAGCCGGGGGCAAGAGTTTTGACGAGCAGAAGGCATCGCGCGATATCATATGTTACACCCATATTGGAAGACCTCTGAAGCCTAAGACCCAGGCGCAGAAGGATTACGTGGACAACATCCGTGCAGCAGATATGGTGTTCGGCATTGGACCGGCAGGAACCGGTAAGACTTACCTGGCCTGCGCCATGGCTATAAATGCCTATAAAAACAAAGAGGTAGAAAGGATCATACTTACCAGACCTGCAGTGGAAGCCGGCGAGCGGCTCGGATTCCTTCCCGGTGATATGCAGGAGAAGGTAGATCCGTATCTCAGACCGCTTTATGATGCTCTTTATGATGTGCTTGGCATCGAGGCTGCCGCAAGACTCAGGGAGAAAGGTGTGATCGAAGTCGTACCGCTTGCCTACATGAGAGGCCGCACTCTTGATAACGCGTTCATAATCCTCGACGAGGCGCAGAATACCACGCGTGAGCAGATGAAGATGTTCCTTACACGTATGGGCTTCAATTCAAAAGTCGTCGTAACCGGAGATATCACCCAGATTGACCTTCCAAACGGTACGGTCTCAGGACTCAAGGAGGCACGTAAGGTGCTCAGCGGTGTTGAAGGAATAAGATTCAACACGTTTTCTGAAGTCGACGTAGTGAGGCATGAGCTTGTGAAGCGCATAATAAGAGCCTACGACTCGTTTGACAACAAAAACAGGGTAAGAGCTACAACTTCAAAAGGTAATAAAGTCAGCGACAGGTAACATATGCAGATAGTTTTCAACGATGAATTTGATAAGCTGACGCCGGAGATGTGGAACCTCATGGAAAGGGCTGCAGATATAGCGCTCATGACGGAGTTCAAAGAGCTTGAGAACATCGAGCTTGAGAATGAACCGGAGCTCGGCGTAACAGTGGTTGATGACAGCGAGATACTCGAGCTCAACCGCGAGTACAGAGAAAAGGACAGCGTCACAGACGTTCTGAGCTTTCCTCAGTTTGAAGGTCATGATGATCTTCTCGAAGACCTTCTGGATGACGAATCTGAGACTCTGATAGGAGATGTTGTGATCTGCTATGAGCAGGCCGGCAGACAGGCAGAAGAATACGGAACAGGACTGACGCGGGAGATGCTTTATCTTTTTGTGCACAGCGTGATGCACCTCTTTGGCTATGATCACATGGATGAAGAGGATAAAGCTGTTATGCGCGCCCGCGAAGAAGAAGTGCTTTCAGCGATAGGAGTCAGTAGAAACAAGTGAAATCAGGATTCATAGGAATAGCAGGCAGGCCGAATGTAGGCAAGTCCACACTGATGAACAAAATGCTGGGCGAAAAGATCGCCATTACATCTGCCAAGCCTCAGACAACATTAAACAGAATAACCGGCATTTATACGGATCTCGAATATGAGAACGGTGAAGGTCTTCAGATGGTTTTCCTGGATACACCGGGAATCCACAAGCCGCACAACAAACTCGGCCAGGCCATAAATGAAACTGCCGTCAACACGCTGAATGGTGTTGACGTTGTTTTGCTTATTGTCGACGGGACTCTTGATTTCGGAAGAGGAGACGAAGCGATACTCAAATTGCTCGAATCCATCTCCGCTCCTAAGATTCTTGCTATCAACAAGACTGACCTGATTGGCCCTGAGAAGTATCTGGAGCTTTATAACAGATACGACAGTACAGGTCTCTTTGATGACATATACGGAGTATCTGCACTGAAGGGAGACAATATCGAAATGCTTCGCGACAGGCTTGCATCCTGCATGAGCGAAGGCCCGATGTACTACCCGGACGATATTGCGACAGAAGATCCTGTAAGGTTTATCGTGAGCGAGATTATTCGTGAGAAACTCATGAACTATCTTGACGATGAAGTCCCGCATGGAGTTTTTGTTGAAATAGAGTCCTTTGTTGAGCCGGAAGATCCACGCGCCGCAGTGGAGATATCTGCGGTGATTTACTGCGAAAAGAAATCGCATAAGGGTATAATCATCGGCAAGGGCGGCAGCAAGCTTAAAGGGGTAGGAAAAGCTGCGCGTCTTGAGATCGAAGATCTGCTTGGCTGCAAGGTATTCCTCAGCCTTTTCGTAAAAGTAAAGGAAGGCTGGCGTGATTCCGAGCGGACCATACGCAACTGGGGCTATAAAGATGAGTAGAGCTGAGGCCGCACTCCAGAGATATCTCCGGGAAAGATGCGGCCCATTTTAATTATGATTATAAACACGGAAGGCATAGTATTACGCCAACGAAAAATCGCGAATAACAGACGCATGATCGTCCTTTTTACGAAGCAGTACGGCAAGCTGTCAGCGGGTACTTCCGTTAATGAGAAGTCACGCAGCAAGGCAGCGCTGGCGCTTCGTCCTTTTACGTACGCAGAATATGACATATTCAAGGGCAGGGAAGCGTACAGCATAAACTCGGCACAGGTTAACAAGAGCTTCTTCTCTATCGGAGAAGACATAGACAGGTTTATGAACGCTTCAGCGTTTATTGAATACCTCGACAAAGTGCTCGAGGAGGGGGTACCTGCTCCTAAAATGTTTGATCTCAGCCTGGAGTTTCTGCAGTCGGTTTCGGAATGCAGGACGGGAACTGACACTCTGTTATATGCATTTATAGTCAAGACATTAAAAATGCTTGGAGTAGCGCCTGAACTCAGCTGTTGCGTAAACTGCGGCAGGGCACTGCAAAACTTCGGAGAGGGCTTTAAGATGTTCTCTGTTTCGAGTGGGGGCGTCATATGCCCGGAGTGCGCCGGAGAGGAGAAAAGAGAGGCTGATTCGTTGATTTACAGGCCTGATTTCGATATAATCACTGTGTTTAGGTACTTTGATTCAAAGCCTTTAAAAACGTTTGAAAAAGTAGACCTCAAGCCGGAAATCCGAAATGAGGTCAGAGAAATATTATCAGAGTACACAGTCCGCTATCTTGGGGTTGATGTACTCAGACCAACCGGAGGATTGGAGGTAAAGCAATGGAAATAACACTGGAAAAAATTGGACTGGTAAAGGACAGAACAGGTTCAACTTACGCTGAAG
>JBGUVT010000202.1:0-2853 GCA_045220485.1 Anaerovoracaceae bacterium
TGCCCCGATGCTGTACGCAGCGATCGGCGGACCGGTACTCGGACTGACATATAAAGCCATCAACACAATGGACTCCATGATCGGATATAAAAACGACAGATACATGTGGTTCGGAACTGCGGCAGCAAAGCTCGATGATGCAGTGAACTATATTCCATCAAGGTTAAGCGCTATGCTTCTTATCGCAGCAAGCGCAATATGCGGCAGGAGCTATGATGCA
This sequence comes from Anaerovoracaceae bacterium, assembly GCA_045220485.1. Lineage (GTDB taxonomy): Bacteria > Bacillota > Clostridia > Peptostreptococcales > Anaerovoracaceae > Crickella. Next base: position 221 of record JBGUVT010000202.1, read on the forward strand.
GGCCGTGCCTTTCGAATATGGAAGAGAGACAGGGCAAATCACAAGAGCCCTAACGCTGCTCAGACAGAGAGTGCGGCAGCCGGTTCTCTGGGCCTGCAGCTGGCCGGGGATGCGCAGTACTTCGGCAGGATAGTGCGCAAGCCGTTCATAGGCGACAAGGTCAGAGAGATAGAAGCTTACGACATAGTAAGAGTCAACCGCCTGATGACAGCCGCATCGTTCATTGGATTCATATTGTGCATACTTGTCATATACATTGCAGTTTGTACAGTCGCTAATTGATCGACTCATATCGTAGTTTAAACCGTATGCGATTTTTACGATAACCGAATCCAAAGCAGGATCCGAAAAAGAAAATTTTATTTTCTACATGAACCGGTAAAAAACGGGAGGTCATGCAGAAAAAATTTCCGAACTCCTTTTTAATGGCACGTCAGCATAACAAAATGACAATAGAAAATACATTTTTATGAATAAATATATCCGCTCCTCAAAAAACTATTTGCTAAAACATTTTGGACCTGTTCTGGGCAATATAAAATCAAATCAGTATGAAAGGGAGAGCCATCAGTGGATCTCAGCAAAGTTTGTAAAAGAATAGATGCTCTGCATGGTGGAGATGTATATCGAAACAAAGTGAGGCTTGATTATTCAGTCAACCTCAATCCTTTTCCCATGCCGTCGGAAGTGACCGAAGCGATTCAGGCTGGGATATCTGAGATAAATCAGTATCCTGATCCTGCTCAGCAGAAGCTTCGCGAAAGGATAGCTGTGCTTGAAGGTATGGACATTGAAAACGTGGTCTGCGGGAATGGGGCGTCTGAACTTCTTATGGCTGCAGTCCATGCCGTTATGCCGCGAAAGGCACTGATCGCTGCGCCTTGTTATGCGGGATATGCAGTTGCACTTAAGGCTTCAGATACAGAAATCAAGGAGTATCTCCTTGATGAGAAAAAAGACTTTGCTCTTGATGACGGCATACTGACTCAGATCAGTGATGAGATCGATATGGTATTCATCGCAGACCCAAACAACCCGAACGGCCGGCTTATAGATCCGGAGCTGAAAAAGGCGATCACTGAAAGATGTGAGGAATGCGGGTCTGTGCTGGTGATAGATGAATGTTTTTATCCGCTGACTGAAGCAGGGATCCGTAAGGAAGCTGTAACAGACAATGCACTGCACCTGAGGGCTTTCACGAAGACCTTTGCCATACCGGGAATCAGGATTGGATACATGCTTTCGAACGATACAGATATGCTCGCTAAGATCAGAAAGCATCTGCCTGAATGGAATGTTTCAAGGATAGCTGAGCGCACGGGTGAGGCGGCTGCAAAAGTACTTGAGTCAACAGATTACCTCACGGACTCAGTGCATATGATAAAACTTGAGAGAGAATATCTGGCGGAGCAACTTGAGAGGCTCGGGCTTAAAGTCTACCGGAGCGATACGAATTATCTGCTCCTGAAAAGCGAATCCGGCCTCTATGAAAAGCTCCTAGAAAGGGGAATACTCATAAGACGCTGCGCAAATTTCAGAGGACTGGATGAAACGTATTTCAGAATTGCTGTAAGGCAGCACAAAGATAACGAAGAACTGATAAATGTTCTCGGTAAAGTTCTTTAGAAGAACGCAATCAAAGGATGCAATCATGACAGAACATGTAAAACCTCAGGATATAGAAGCAAGAAGCTTCGAGATCATAGCAAAAGAACTCGCAGACAGGGGAATAGTGCTCGATTCCGAAAAGGATCCTGTGATAAGGAGAGCCATCCATACCTCTGCTGACTTTGATTACGCTCATACGCTCTGTTTCTCGGATGACGCAGTACGCATTGCAAGGGACCTTATACGTGAAGGTGCAGATATAGTCAGCGATACCAACATGGCCCTGACGGGAATCAACAAGAAACGCCTGGCTGCATATGGCGGAAGCGCGCGCTGCTACATGGCGGATGAAACTGTCGCGGCAGAGGCTAAGGAGCGCGGTATCACCAGGGCTTCTGTCAGTATGGAGCATGCGGCACGCGATGCGAAGGAGTCGGGAAGGAAGACAGTCTTTGTTATAGGTAATGCTCCGACAGCACTGATCACTTTAAGAGAAATGTATGATGAGGGAATCTTTATGCCGGACTTCGTAATTGGAGTTCCGGTAGGTTTCGTTAACGTGGTAGAGGCAAAAGAGCTGATACTTGAGACTGATATACCGTACATAATAAATCGCGGCCGCAAGGGCGGCAGCAATGTAGCAGCAGCTATAGTTAACGCACTGCTGTACACGATGGAATAGAAAACTATGGATAAAAAGCTCAGAAGCGGATTCACAACAGGGAGCTGTGCTGCTGCCGCTGCAAAGGCGGCCGCATGGATGCTCCTCACGGGAAAGGAGAAAACGAATATATCGATAATCACACCGAAAGGTGACGCTTTTGATGCGAATATCCTTGATATACAAAAGACCGCTGACAGCGTGAAATGCGCTGTCAGAAAGGACGGCGGCGATGATCCTGATGTTACTACAGGTGCGCTCATCTATGCCGATGTAAGGCTTTCTGATGAAGAAGGCATAAGGCTGGACGGAGGAGAAGGTGTAGGCAGAGTTACACGGCCGGGGCTGGATCAGCCTGTAGGAG
>JBGUVT010000203.1:0-6145 GCA_045220485.1 Anaerovoracaceae bacterium
GATTCAGTACCTACGTTCCACGTGGCCAGATCCGTCATGGGAAAGGCAGGTCTCATCCTGATGACAGTCACCGCTGTCTCAGCGATAATGACGGGCATCATCGGAGGCTACCGGGCTACGACACGCGTACTCTCAACTATGGCCGAGGACCGCATCCTTTCAGAAAAGTTCTCAAGCACGACATTCAGCATACTTTTTATAATGGCAATAGCCATAGCGCTGTCGCTTTTCGGCCGCAACACTCTCATATGGTTTGTAGACCTGACATCATTCGGCGCCATAGTAGGTTTCGGATATACTTCAGCGGCTGCGTATAAGATAGCCCGGATGGAGGGCAATAACAGGGTGGTGATCACCGGCATGACCGGTGCTGCCATCTCTGTGATCTTCGCTATAGTACAGATGGTGCCGAGGATCCTGGCAATGGAGGCCATGGGCAGCGAGGCTTTCCTGCTGCTGTCACTCTGGTGTCTGCTGGGATTCGTTTTCTACTGGCGTACGGTACAGAGGAGCACACTTACCGAGTACAGCGGACTGTCCGCGTCAGGCATAATACTGTTTGCTCTGCTTTTGTATTCAGCGCTGATGTGGCTCGCCAAGCGGGTACTGGCAGCTCCTGATGCGAATCAGATGAGACTGTTGCTCACAAGAGGGGGAGTCATACTGCTTCTCCTGGTATTCGCAGGCCTGGCAATCATGCTTTACGTACAGAACCTCGTAAGGGAAAAGCACGCCGCGGCCGAGCGCGAGAAGATACACGCGGTTGAAAGCAGTCTTGCAAAGAGCCAGTTTCTGTTCAACATGTCGCACGACATCCGCACGCCTATGAATGCCATCATCGGTTACACGAACCTGGCAAGAAAGGGTGAGGCATCGGATGAAGTCAAAGGTTTTCTCGATAAGATAGAAAACTCCAGCCAGCATCTTCTGGCGCTCATCAACGATATTCTGGAGATGAGCCGCATTGAGAACGGAAAGATGGAGCTGGAATACGTTCCTGTTGATCTCTACGCGGTATTTGAGGGCATACGCGAGCTGTTCTCTGAGCAGATGAAAGATAAGAATCTGGATTTCAGCGTGCATACGAAGCAGATAGAAGACCGCTACGTATGGTGCGACCGCAAAAATCTCAACAGGGTGCTCCTGAACCTTCTGAGCAACGCGTACAAGTTCACGCCTGCAGGCGGTTCGATCAGTGCCTCAATCTGGCAGTCCGGAACGACCGACAATGGCTACGGCACATATGAAATAAGGGTGCAGGACAGCGGCATTGGCATGTCGAAGGAATTTGCCGAGAGGATGTTCAGTGCCTTTGAACGCGAGCGCACATCTACTGTCAGCGGCATAGAAGGAACGGGACTAGGACTTTCCATCACAAAAAGTCTTGTAGACCTGATGGGCGGAACCATAGAGGTCATGACTGCTCCGGGCAGCGGGACCGAGATCGTGATAAGGCTGAAGTTCAAGCTTGCCGAAGCGGATGATGTGCCGGATTCGGAAAAACTCTGCGACGGTTCAGCACCAGGTGAAGTGGCTTCTGAGCCGGAAATCGACTTCAGCACAAAGAGAATTCTGCTTGTAGAAGACAATCTTGTAAATATGGAGATTGCCAACATGATACTCATGCAGGCGGGATTTAATGTGGAAACAGCTGAAAACGGTAAGATCGCAGTGGAAATGGTTGAAGCCTCAGAACCGGGATACTACGATGCCGTTCTGATGGATATACAGATGCCGGTCATGGACGGTTATGAGGCGACCAGAACGATACGTAGCCTTGATAATAAGGCATTGGCCGGGATACCTATTATAGCTATGACTGCAAATGCCTTTAAAGAAGATGTCGATGCTGCTGCAGAAGCCGGTATGCAGGCCCATGTAGCCAAACCGGTAGATGTAGGCGTTCTGATGAGGACTCTTACTTCTGTACTTCGGTAACAGAAGTTAACGGCCTGAAATAAAAGTTTGTGTTTTAGATAGATTGTATAAACTCTTCCGGATAAGAACAGGAGGTTCTTATGATCAGCGTATCTGTTGTTGTCATATCGACTGCGTTGCTTCTGGCTATGGTGCTCAACCTTGCCCTTAAGCCGTCTTACTCTGCCAGACTGACGACTGTATGCATGATCATTGCCTTTGCCGGAGGAGTTCTTATTTACAGCATTGGATTTGCTGAGAGTACCGGAGACATCGTGCTTAGCATGATACGCGCGCCATTTTGCGTGATAAAGATGTTCGTCGGCATGAATGACCTGGCATCCATCGAGGGAACGTCGCCTGTGGCTACACCATTCAGAATCGCTGTGTTCTGGATAATGCACCTGCTGGCGTTATATTCTACGGCAAGTGCAGCGATGTTTACGCTCGGTGAGGAAGCACTGAGATACCTGCGCATGGTCCTTTCCGCAAGAGGGAACCTGACACTGATCTACGGAATCAACGAAAGGAGTATAAGCCTCGGAAAGGAGTGCCGCAAAGCAGGCGCCGGCTCCGTGGTTTTCATTGCCGAAGACGTAAGCCGTTCTACAGTGGCAGATCTCAACAACATGGGAATGTCCGTTTTAAGCGGCCCGTCGGCTGTATCATCTGATCATTCCGTGATGAGAAGGCTCAGAGTCAGCCGCCGCAGTATAAATGTGTTCGCGATGGATGAAGAGGATAAGGACCTTCTTTATGCTCTTGGTCTTAAAGATGCTCTCAAAGAATTGAATGTTCCACCTGAAAAAACGGCCATCACTCTTCCGGGGGCTGAAGATATTATCACATCAATGCTTCAGGTATCACCGGATCAGTACGGATACGGTTATGTAAATGTGTATGACAGTGCAATGCTGTCAGCGAGGGCGCTGATAAAAACCTGTCCGCCATGGGAATACCTCAGTTTCGGAAGTGACGGGCGTGCAAAGGAAGATTTTGACTGTGTGATCGTCGGCTTCGGAAGACATGGCCAGGCTGTACTGAAACAGCTGCTGATGAACGGACAGGCCGCAGGCAGCAGCTTTCATGCTGCAATATTTGCACCGAACTTTGAAAGCCAGGCAGGTTATATGAAAGCCGAATGTGCTTCAATGTTCGAAAACTACGATATCCAAAGCTTCAAAGATGATGGAAGGAGCATAGAATTCTATAACTATATCGACAGGCATATCGGTACACTTAAGCTGATAGCGTTATGCACCGGAAATGAGGACAGCGACTGCGAGATCTCTGACAATCTTATGATGTATCTGAAGCGTCGCAATGCTGAGCATATCTGTGTCGTCAGATGCGGGAAAAACGGGGTCAGATATCAGGAGACAGTCGGCAGTCCGATCATCACTTCCAATATCTATTCACTCGAATATCTTTCAGCACAGAATGCGGACCATGATGCAATCATCATTAACAGCAACTATGATGATTCTGACAGGACTGACTGGGAGAAGTGGGTGGCCTGCGATACGTTCAGCAAGATGTCATCGCGCGCTTCTGCTGATTTTATGCCGGCTTTCATACGTGCATCCGGTCTTACAGCAGACGAGGTTCTGGCGGGCAGCTGGCCGCCGGCAGCGGATGTTCTTGAAGTGTTAGGTGAGACAGAACATCTAAGATGGAATGCATTCCACTTTGTTATGGGCTATTCTCCTATGAGCAGTGAAGAGTTCGATGAAAGAGCTGACATCTACAGAAAACGCGTTGAAAAAGGCCTGACGGGGATCAGACTGTCAAAAGATGCCGTAAACCGCACTCATGCCTGCCTGATTCCGTGGGAGGAGCTTGACGCACTGTCAGAAAAAGAGAATGCCGTGACAGGACGTGATGTGGATTATAAGCAATATGACATCAATAATGTGTTGATCATTCCGGAGATTCTCAAACAGAGAGATGTGAAAGTAAAATGAGCAGCAGAAAAAGAAACATACGAATAGTAATAGCGATTATAGCTGCATATGCGGCGATACTTATATTGCTGCTGGCTGCCGAATCAAAGGCAGAGGGTTCGTCCATACACAGCCTGGGAGATGCCATCTGGTATTCTCTCATCACACTGACAACTGTCGGGTATGGAGATATCTCCCCTGTAACACCTGCGGGCCGGGTAATCGGTGTGTTACTGGCCCTGTGCAGTCTTGGGCTGATCACTGCAATTATAGGTGTACTGATTGATTATATAAGCGGACAGGCAAGACCGCGGAGAAAGCTCCATGCGGCTTTAAGCCGGAAGTGGTATGCTATCAATGAGGAAAATGAGCAGTCCGGGGTGCTTGCGGAGTCTGTACTGGCTGACGATCCGGATGCAACTATTATCTTCAGGCATTCGGAAGAGAAGCTCATAACCGGGAAGAACATTGTACGCCTTGACTGCAGCCCGGAGGAGCTCATTGATCTGAAGGGCGGTGTACAGAATATCATGTATTTCTGCATGGGTGAAGACACCTGGGATAATTACCGCCAGGCGATGGATGCTGCAGGACTTGGTATCGACACATATTGTCTTACCGATTTCGGTGCAGACGGAGCTTCAGGAAAGCTTCATACCTTCAGCAGGAAAGAGACTATCGCAAGGTGTTACTGGAGAGATCATCCTGTGCGCAGGGACGAGAAATCCATAGTTTTGATCGGCAGCGGGAGTTTTGCTGCAGAACTGCTGGAAAGAGGACTCCTCACAAACGTCTTTGAGCCGGGCAGATACCTTAGCTATCATGTATTCGGCGATTCATCGGAATTCAGAAAAGCACACCGCGAAGCTGTCAGAACACTATGCGGGGGAGACCCGGAAGATGATGCTCTCTTCCTCCATGAGGAATGCTGGGAGTATCATCCTGAGATCATACGCAATGCAGACAGAATTATCATATGCGAAGATGATGACCGGAGCTGTCTTACGACATTTAAAGAATTAAACAGACTGTTTCCGACGGCTGCAGAGATTCATGTCAGACTGAACAGTGATGTGGAGAAGGCAGGATGCTTTGGAAGCAGCAGGGATGTGTTTAAGATGGACTCCTTTGTCAGGTATGATATCAACAGGCTGGCTGTGACGCTTAATGATATATATAACGAACGGTCAGGCGGAACTGCAGAATGGGATGATCTCAGCGATCACCTGAAAAGATCTAATATCGCAGCTGCTGACCACATGATAGTAAAGATCAGATATCTTCTTGATGACAGCAGCATCACAAAGCTTACGGAGCAGAATTGCCGCAGGGCATATGAAGTGTTCAGCAATTTAGATCCTGAAAAGAGAGATATATGCAGGGAGATGGAACACAGACGCTGGATGAGGTTCCACCAGATGTATAACTGGACATATGCAGAGGAAAGAGATGATCTTATGCGCAGGCATCCTATGATGCTGCCTTATTCTGAACTCAGCGAAGAAGACAAAGAAAAAGATGCTTTCGCATGGGAAATGCTTTCCGGAGTAGCAGACAGAACAGCTGCCTGATGAAAGGGGGGACTTTCATGAAAAGGGGTGCACGTAAAATTCTCAGCATATTATTGATAATGCTGTTGATACTGCCTTTTACGTGGCAGGCTTTCGCAGATGAATCATTGCCTGAGGATCAGGAAGAAGCTGTGAAAAGCGAGGAACTACAGCCGGAACCTCCTGCAGTTACTGAACCTGCTGAAGCTGAAGCCCCGTCTGAAGCCCCGGAATTACCTGTAGCACCTGAAGCAGACAATGCGTCAGCATCGGAAGCAGATGCAGTATCAGATGCAGCGGATAAGCCTGAACCGGTATGCACGCATACGGAGGCAGATAATGCTGAGCCTGCGGCAGAACCGGAACAGGCAGCCCTTAAAGCCACAGCGGCTCCTGAGACAGCAGGAAGCAAGCCTGATGAAGCTGAGAAGGTCAAAAACATCACCATTGACGGCACATCGCTCGATGGCAGCGCTGACAGCAGCGGAACCGGCTGGACTTATGAAAAGGAGAGCGGAAGGATCGTTCTCAGGGACTATACCGGCAGTGCTGATATCACATCTGACGGTACGGGAGTCGATATAGTTTCTACAGGCTACAACAGGATCGGAACTCTCTCATGCGATGGAGACATCAATGTGATCGGCACCGGAGTCCTTCTGATCGACAAAGTTGAGCTTGCTGAAGGGAGTTCTTTCAATCTGCTTCCTCTCCGGGAATACTATGGAGAGGATG
>JBGUVT010000204.1:0-3269 GCA_045220485.1 Anaerovoracaceae bacterium
GAAAGCTCACACTTGCAATACTGTCTGCTGTGGCTGAGATTGAGCGTGAAAACATCAACGTTCAGTTCATGTCAGGGAAGCTGCAGAAGATCATGAATGGTGGATGGGGTGGAGGCCCGGCACCTTACGGATATCGGTCAGTCAATAAAGAGCTTGTAGTTGAGGATGCTGAAGCGGAAGTGGTACGCAAGATCTTCAGTCTCTACCTGCAGGATGATATGAAAGCAAATACCGTGGTACGTTGGCTCAACGATAACGGTTATTCCAGGATCATCAAGGGTGAAGAAAAGCCTTTTACTTCCGACTTTATCAAGACGGTACTTACGAATCCTGTATATTGCGGAAGATTGATGTATAACAGGCGGACAAATCTTAAGGGACCGAATGTCAGGAAAAAAGAAGAAATCTCCGCTCAGGGAAAACACGAAGCTCTTGTATCTGAGAAAATGTGGCAGCAGGCACAGGAAAAGAGAGAAGAACTGTCAGCCTGGGGAGAGAAGACGGAAGATCTTGATAGGATCAGTATTCTTGCCGGATTGACGAAATGTCCATCATGTGGCGGCGGTCTTGTTCATATGAAGAATCGTAAGGTCAATAATAATCATGGCGGTTATTATAAGACGATCCACTATTACGCATGCAGAAATTATAGAAAATCCGCTGGGCGTACCTGTGAGTTCAAACATACCTACAATCAGGAAAAGGTGGACAATGCTGTATTTGAGATTGTTTGCAATCTGGGAACTGCCGGTCGTTTTGATCAGGCAATAGATTCTGCCTTGGGAGACAAGCCTTCGATTGAGAGTTATGAGGGCAAAATAAAGGAACTTCGGAAGCAGCTTCATGCGCAGGAACATCTTAAGTATAAGCTTGGAACAGAGCTTGATGCGTTGGATATATTGGCTGATGACTATGATGAGCGGTATGAGAATATGCAGCAGAAGATCGATGCCAGTTACGATGAGATTGAGAGACTGGAATTTGAAATCAAGAAGTGTAAGAAAAAGCTGGCATCATTAAAGAAGGGCGTACAGGGAACAGAAAACGTCAAGAAGATACTGAAGAATTTCCCAAGATTGTATGAAGAAATGGATTGCTTTGAGAAGAGGGAAATGTACAGATACTTCATTAAAAGAATTGATTTGTTCCCTGAAGAGCAGTCAGATGGAAAGATCATCAAGAGCATCACCTTCAATTTTCCGGTCTTTTACGGAGAGGAAGAAGAGGAAACAGCTCTGGTTGAGCGATTTACTTCCGGCGATAAGTCTGATGAAGAGATCGAATTCACCATAGACTGCTCTGATATGAAGCCGACCGTTGCGGAGGCAAAGGCGACATACGCTCAGATCAGAGCCTATGTGATGGAACATAACGGATTAAAAGTACCTTCGCTTTATATCGCTCAGGTAAAACGCAAGTATGGCATTGAACTTGGGAAGGCTTATAATAAACCGGAAGAACCGAAAAACCATGTTCCTAAATGCCCGAAAGAAAAGGAACTGGCAATCATAGATGCCCTGAAGGCATATCGTATGCTGGATGAAGGCACTGAATACAAGGAGGATGCGGTAGAGTGAGTAAGAAAAAACTGAAATGCTATATCTATATCAGAGTCTCTACTGCCATGCAGGTGGAAGGATACAGTTTGGAGGCTCAGAAAGAGCGGCTTAACAAATATGCTGACTTCCATGATATAGAGGTTGTAAGAGAATATTGCGATGCCGGAAAATCCGGTAAAAATATCAGCGGCAGACCTGAGTTTTCACAGATGCTACAGGATGTGGCGGATGATCGTGATGGGGTAGATTTTATTCTGGTATTCAAGCTTTCACGATTTGGACGAAACGCTGCGGACGTTCTGAACTCTTTACAGTATATACAGGATTTTGGAGTGAATCTGATCTGTGTGGAAGATGGTATTGATTCATCAAAGGATTCTGGAAAACTAACCATAACAGTTTTGTCAGCAGTTGCCGAAATAGAACGTGAGAACATTCTTGTTCAGACAATGGAGGGACGCAAGCAGAAGGCGCGTGAAGGAAAATGGAATGGCGGTCAGGCTCCGTTTGGATATCAGCTTGATACGAAGAACAGCACCTTGATCATCGATCCGGAGGAAGCTGAGATTGTCAAAATCATATTTGATAAATTCGTGCATACCGATATGGGTTTTGAATCAATCAGCAATTATCTGAACCAACACGGATATTCTAAGAAGCGGAACCGGAGTTTTGAGGTCAGCCATTTCGCTAGGACACACATCAGAGCGATCATTGACAATCCGGTATATGCCGGGAAGATAGCATACGGCAAAAGCTCAACTGAGAAGGTCAAGGGAACCAGAGACCAGTATCGGAGAGTGAAGCAGGATGACTATCTTCTGGTAGACGGAAATCATGAAGCCATCATTGATGAGGATACATGGCAGGCTGCTCAGAAGAAACGAAAAGAAACCGGTGTAAAGTGGAATAAGACTCATAGCCTAGAACATGAACACATTTTATCGGGGCTTCTCAAATGTCCGATCTGCGGCACCGGGATGGCAGGTACGGTGCGAAGAAGGAAAAACAAGAAATCCGGGGAGTACAAGGATGACTTTTACTACAGATGTCTGCACCGGAATAAGAAGGATGAGGATCACTTCTGCGATTTTAAGCCATCATTGAATCAGGATGAGATCAATGCGGAAGTCGAGAAGGTAATCCTGAAAATGACAAGCAGTCCTGGGTACAGCGAAGCCATCAGTGCGAAGCTGGGAGAAAAATCAGATGTTGAAACACTGGAGCAGGAACGTGAGCAGTACAGGGCTCAGCTTCGGCAGGTCGTAGGAGCTAAGAACAAATTAACATCGATGCTGGACAAACTGGATGTAAATGACAAGCACTACGATAGGAAGTATCAGGACATGCAGGACAGGCTGGATAACCTGTACGATAAGATTTCAGATCTGGAAGATTCTATCGCCGATATTGAAGACAAGATAGGACTTTCAAAAAGCGATCAGGTTACAATGGAATACCTGTCGCGGGTGTTAAAGAACTTTGAAAAAATATACTACCAGATGACGGATCTCGAAAAGAAGGAATTCATGAGGAACTTTATTGAATCCATTGAAATCCTTCCGGAGAGAACCGAAAGCGGACGCATCTTAAAGCATATTGACTTAAGGTTTCCGATATATTATGAAGGTAGTGAGGGTGATCAAATTCGGTTGCTCAACGAAATGAACGTCGAAGCTGTTGTACTCATGGGTAAAAATGTTACTAGGT